>CAZOWH010000181.1:0-3868 GCA_964583425.1 uncultured Lachnospiraceae bacterium | reverse complement strand
TAAATACGACAAAAGGCTCAGAACTTTCGTCCTGAACCCTTTGTCAGTGATCTGAGCCTCCCTGCAGGGAGGCTTTTGTTGTATGGGCTTGTTGGCGAGGAGCAACGCAGCATCGCACAGCTACTTGCGCGAGTTAAAAATCCCGTCTGCCCTCAAGCGCACGGGAAAGCGTAATCTCATCGGCATATTCAAGCTCGCCCCCGTAGGGGATACCGTGTGCAAGGCGTGTGACCTTGATGCCAAGGGGTGAAAGAAGGCGTGAAATATACATAGCGGTTGCCTCCCCCTCGGTGGTGGCACCCGTGGCAACGATAACCTCCTTCACCGTTTCATCCTGCAAACGCGCAAGCAGCTCGCGCAGAGAAAGCGTATCGGGGGTAATGCCACTCATGGGGGAAATAAGGCCGTGCAGTACGTGATACACACCGTTAAAGGAGCGCACACGCTCAAATGCCATCACGGCACGTGCATCCTCCACCACGCAGATCACGCTCTTGTCGCGTGCGGGATTGGCGCACACGGGGCAGATCTCACGGTCGGTGAGATTTTCACAAATGGGGCAACGATGTATTTTGGTTTTTGCATCGCTGATCGCCGCGGTAAAGGCGGCAATATCCTCGGGGCTGTATTCAAGCAGCGCCAGCGCCAAGCGCTGCGCCGATTTGCGCCCGATGCCGGGCAGGCGTGCAAACTGCTCCGAGAGGATATCCAGCGCCTCAATACCCGTGTTCATTAAAACAGCCTCGGCATACCGGGCATACCAAGCGCACCCGTCAGCTTAGACATTTCGGCGCTGTTGGTATCCTCTACACGCTTGATCGCCTCATTGACTGCGGCAACCAAAATATCGGAAAGGGTCTCAATATCATCGGGATCAACGATCTCGGGGTCAATATCCAGTGCAAGGATCTGCTTTTTGCCGCTGATCTTTACGCTCACCGCACCACCGCCTGCAGAAACCTCGTATTCGCGGTTATCAAGCTCCTCCTGCAGGGCTGCCATATCCTCCTGCATCTTCTGTGCCTGCTGCAGCATGGCGTTCATGTTTCCGGCACCGCCCATGCCTTTGGGATAATTTGCTCTCATATTTTTGCTCCTTTAAGTCAGTTTATCTTTTTTACTGCCCGTTTTCCGCGGCAGATAAAATATCATCAATAACGGTATCGTTTTTTGCGGTCGGCGCGTCCGCCGTTTCGATCAAAAGATCGCGGTCGTGCACCTCTCTTTGCAGCTCAAGGCAAAGCGCATGGCGCAGCACGTCACGCCCGCCCGATTGCTCCAGCATCATTTCAGCAAAGGAATTGGGTAAAACCACCACAACACGCTGCTGCTCATCAAGAAATGCGCGTGCATCTCCGAGGAAGGAGGCAAGCATGGCATTCTCGCGCGCAATGCGCGCCACGCAGTTGACAAAGCCGCGCATGCGTGTTAAAATTCTGCCACCGTTTGCGGGCTTTTGCGCCGAAACGGGTGCAGCCTGCGGCTTTGGTACGGCGGGCTTTTTCTCGGTCTCCTGCACCGCAGGCGCGACGGACGGCGGTGTCACCGTGTCTGCCGTTTCCTTGGCAGCGGGAGTTTTCTCTGTATTCACAGCCGATGCAGCCGAAAATGCACCCGTAAGGGCAGCATCCTCTAACTTTTCCACGCGGGCAACCAACCCCTCGGCAGAGGTATCGAGACGCGGATCGCACATGCGCACCAGGGTCAGCTCCGCCACCATGCGTTTCACGGCATTTGCCTTTTGCATGGCAAAGAGCGCATCCTCGAGGAGGCGGCAGTGCGCCAGCAGTGTCCCCTTTTTAAAGCGCGCGGCAAGGGCGGAGATCTCCGCTGCCTCGGCATCGGCTAAATCAAGGTAGCGCGCCGCATTTTCGGTGGTCTTCATCACCAGCATATCGCGGTAAACGCCGATCAGATCCTGCCAGAAAACAGCAAGATCGCGCGAAGCGGAAACCGCCTCATGGATCGCGCCGAAAATGGCATCATAGTTGGCATCGGCAACGGCACCAACCAGCGCGAGCATGCCCTCGCGCCCAACGGAGCCCATCATTTCATCTACCGTTTCGGTATCAATTTCGCGTCCACCGCCCGCACAAAGCTCCAAAAGGCTGATGGCATCGCGCATGCCGCCCTGTGCCATGCGCGCAATACGCTCGGCGGCGGCGGGGTCAAGCTTAATATTTTCCTCTTTTGCAATATAGGAAATGCGTGCTGCCAAAACAGGCGCGGCAATGCGGCGAAAATCAAACCGCTGACAGCGCGAGACAATGGTGGCGGGCAGCTTATGCAGCTCGGTGGTGGCAAGTATAAAGATCACATGCGCCGGCGGCTCCTCAAGGGTCTTGAGCAACGCATTGAAGGCACTGGTGGAGAGCATATGTACCTCATCCACGATATACACACGGTAACGGAGCGACGAGGGGGTATATACGACCTCATCGCGGATATCGCGGATATTCTCTACACCGTTGTTGGAGGCGGCATCCATTTCAAGCACGTCGGTCGCACTGCCGTTATCGATCGAAAGACAGGCGGCACACTTGCCGCAGGGGCTGCCGTTTTGCGGATCAAGACAGTTTACCGCCTTGGCAAGGATCTTTGCGCAGGTGGTCTTACCCGTGCCGCGCGAGCCGCAAAAAAGATAGGCGTGGCTGGGCGCGCCGTTTTTGATCTCATAGCGCAAAACCGACGTAATATGCTCCTGCCCGCACACATCATCAAATGTCTTTGGGCGCCATTTGCGATACAAAGCCTGATGCATAATACTCTGCCACTCCTTTAAATTTGATATACGTTAAGCCGCAAAATAAGACCATACACCTTAAAATCGAACGTCACCTTTGCGCGGCATTCGCATCTTCTGCTCGGAGCAGGCACCCTCGCGGCACATCGGGAGAGCCGCTTAATGCTGCTTGGTTCCCCATCTGACATGGTTCACGGTGTCCGATTGCGCAAGACCCACTCGTCAACACAAAAGAATACGCGCCGGACCGCATCGCCTCGGTCCTCAAAAAAGGGATCTACCCCTGCATATAGCGGATTTCAGGTGCAGGGCCCCGCTACTTCCCCGGCTGGTATGGCCTTATTTTACGGCTTACCTTAGTATTATACCAAATTGTAAGCAAATTTGCAATAGAAAATTGCAATTTTCAAAAAAACATCACTTTAAAAGTATTTTTTGGCGGCGGCACCTGTTTTTCGCGGCAAGGCGCAAAAGAGAGCCGATGCGGAAATTCCGCATCGGCTCCCTTTTTTACATGTAATTTACATAAGCTGACGAATAAGCCCCTTGATATCCTCAACGGATGCCGCCTTGGGGTTGCCGGGTGCACAAGCATCGGCATAGGCGGATTCTGCAAGGAACTGCAGATCCTCCTCCTTCAGCGCAGCAAGCTTGGTGGGAATGCCCACGTCAACGCTAAGCTGACGCACTGCATCTACTGCCGCCTTGCGATACGCAGCCTGATCCATGCCTGCGGTATCAACACCCATTGCCTCGGCAATTGCCTTGTACTTTTCACCGGTGCAATCGGCATTGTACGCCATTACGATGGGAAGCATCATAGCACAAGCCACACCGTGAGGCGTGTCGTAAACAGCGCCCAGCGTATGCGCCACCGAGTGCGCAATGCCAAGACCCACGTTGGAGAATGCCATACCGGTTACAAACTGACCGAGTGCCATGCCCTCTCTGCCCGCGGGATCGTTTTCAACGGCACCACGCAGGCTCTTTGCGATCAGGCGGATCGCCTCGAGGTTCAGGCAATCGGGCAGTGCCCAGGCCGCCTTTGTGGTATAGCCCTCAATGGCGTGCGTCAGCGCATCCATACCGGTTGCGGCGGTCAGACCCTTGGGCATGGTTGCCATC
>CAZOWH010000180.1:0-3897 GCA_964583425.1 uncultured Lachnospiraceae bacterium | reverse complement strand
TTACACCTCAAAGTAGTACAACTGCAAACTATACAGCTGATAATTCTGTAACCTTCCTTTTGGTTGGCGCTTTCGGGATGGATCTCGGGATAGCAGGCGCTGCCCACACAAAACTCGGTGCCGTATGCCTTCAGCTCACGCACCAATTCAATGGCATGCTTATAATCCCAAGATGCGCGGTCGGCATTTGCCATATCCGCAGGAATATCGCCGCGGAGCGCCATTACATTTTCGATCCCCGCCGCGCGCATTGCCTCGATCTTTTCATGCACCGTCTCACGGGTAGAGGATACACAGGTGAGATGCGCCAGCGTCGGCACGCCGTAGCGCTCCTTGATATTTTGGGCAATTTCAAGCGTATAGCGGCTGGTACCGCCGCCCGCCCCGTAGGTAACGCTCATAAACGAGGGGCGCAGCTTGGCGATCTCCTCGATGGCATGCTTCACGCTCTCAAAATTCGTGTCGGTTTTGGGCGGAAATACCTCAAAGGAAAGCGAGAGCCTTTCCTGCCCCAAAAATTCGGATAATTTCATGGTTTCACCTTCTTTTTATAGGATGTTTTTATTATACTGCAAGGCTTCGTGTCAATCAAGCAGCTTTCACGCGCGCTCACTCAAGTGTGCGGTATTTTCCCGGTGGCACGCCCACAGCCCGTTTAAAGGCACGAATGAAATTAGCGTAATCGTTAAAGCCGCAAAGAAACGCCGTATCGGTCACGCTTCGTCCCTCACCCAGTAGCTTTTTGGCTTCGGCAAGACGCTTGCTGATGATATATTTCGTTACGGTAGTGCCACAATAGCGGTGAAACAGCCTTGTGAGGTGTGCCGGGGAAACAAAGGCGTTTTTCGCTACCGTTTCAAGGGTAAGCGGCTGCGCATATGCCTCGTTGATGTAATTGATGGCAAGCTGCACCGTGCGGTGACTGCACTTGAGTGCGGCGCTGTCGCGATGTGCGGCAAACAGCCCACTTACCTCAAGCAGCAGTTCGGTGGCACGTAGCCTCTTATACAGCTCGTCACCGTAGCCGCGCTCCTCGCGCAACGCTTCAAACAGGGCGATAAGACGCGATACCTCTTTACTCAAAAGTGAGATCTTTGCGACACGGTCCGGGGCGTAAAAGCAAGCAGAAAGATCGGCCTCTGCCGAGGAATTGGCGTGAAGAAAGGAGGGATGCACGTGCATGATGTACCGTTCAAAGCAGGTATCCTTACCCGGCACCACCTTGTGCGCCTCAAACTGATTGATCATCAACAGATCACTGTCGGCAATGGCCCATATCTTACCGTCGATCAAAAAGTTGTTTCCGCCGCGAAGGCAAAGAAAAAGCTCGCAGCATTCGTGAATATGCATGTTCGGATTTTGATTTTTAATATCCGAGTAAAATATGCCAAAGCCCTTGCTCTCTACCGCGTGCTCCACAGCCTCGGTGCAGGTATCAAAAAAGCATTTCATCCCGTCACTCCCCCAAGGTATTCTATATGCTGACCTTATCATAGCACAAGATGATCGTAAATGCAATAAACAAACCAAAAAATGCAATAAATTTGCAAAAAATATGTGCTACAATAAGATTACAATTCATGGAAAGGAGTTTTTTATGCTCACTTTAAGCGTGATCGGCGCGGGAGGAGAGCTTCGTGCACAATGGCGCGGCACCGATATTCGAGCAGAGCTGCAGGGCGGTCTTGATGTGGGAGATAAGATCAAGGTTTTGCTTGACGGCTGTGATTTTATTGCGGTGCAGCTTGACCCCACCCTGGCAGAAAGCATTGTGTATGTACCCCGTCACTGCTTTGAATTTACCGTACCCACGGAATTACAGTTGAAAAAGGGCTATCATCCCGATGCCTTTTCGGGCGAGGTGCAGCTTTTGCGCTGCCGTGAGCCCGAGCTGGAGGAAATTTATCAGTACCGCAATTTGGCACTGAACGCGCACGACCTGCACGGTAAGGTGCGCCATTTTCCGCACGCCACGGCAAATTTTGTGACCCGTGAGGATCCTTGCTTTTACGAGCGCAATGCCATTGACGGTGTAAAATGCAACCAAGGACACGGCAACTACCCCTACCACTCCTGGTCAGGCGGCGCACGCGAGGATCTTTTCTACACACTGGATTTTGGGCGTGAGGTGGAGCTTGACCGCCTGGTATTTTACCTACGTGCAGATTTCAAGCACGATGCCATTACGGGCATCCCCCACGATTCCTACTGGAAAAGCATTGACATCACCTTCTCCGACGGGGAAACGATACGAGGGGAATTTCAGCTTGACAACAGCGACCTCAACCCCGCAAACAGCCGCGGCATCGAGATCAGCTTTGAGAAAAAAACCACAAAATCAATACGCCTGTCAAGCTTTCAGCAGGCAACCGAGGTGCTTTCCTTTGCGGCACTGTCGCAAATCGAGGCATTCGGCACCATTATTAAGGAGGATTTGAGTAAAATGGAAGTTCGCCAAGCATCAAACGCAAGAGACGTAAAGCACTACACAACCGAAAGACTGCGCGAGGAATTTCATATCGCAGGCCTTTTCACCAAGGATAACGTCAGAATGGTATACAGCCACATTGACCGCATCATTACCGCGGGTTTGATGCCCGTGCGCCAGACGCTTCGTCTGGTGGGCGGCAAGGAGCTTGCCTCGGAGTATTTCCTTGAGCGCCGCGAGATGGGCTGCATCAACATCGGCGGCAAGGGCGTGATCACCGTAGACGGTGTTGCCTATGAAATGAACCCGCGCGACGGCATCTACATCGGTAAGGGTAACAAGGAGATCACCTTTGCAAGCGTTGATGAAAACGAGCCCGCCAAGTTTTACGTGAGCTCCTGCCCCGCGCACACCACCTACCCCACGGTAAAAATTGATATTACCAAGGCGAAAAAGGTGCCCTGTGGTTCGGCTGCCGAGTGCAATAAGCGCGTCATTAACCAGTACATCCACCCCGAGGTAATTAAGAGCTGCCAGCTGGCAATGGGCCTCACGCAGCTTGAGGAGGGCTCGAGCTGGAACACCATGCCCTGCCACACGCACGACCGCCGCATGGAGGTCTACCTCTATCTTGACATGGGCGAGGACGACGTGGTATTCCACATGATGGGCGAGCCCACCGAAACAAGACACATTATTATGCATAACGAGGAGGCGGTCATCTCCCCCTCCTGGTCCATTCACTCGGGCGTTGGCACACGCGCATATTCCTTTATCTGGGCTATGTGCGGCGAAAACCAGGAATTTACCGATATGGACCACATTGAAACCAAGGATCTGCTTTAATGAAGGAGGTATATGAATATGAAAAACATGTTTGATCTCACCGGTAAGGTAGCGCTCGTTACGGGTGGCTCGTACGGTATTGGCTTTGCGATCGCAAAGGGTATGGCAGAGGCAGGCGCAACCATCGTGTTTAACGATATCAACGCCGAGCTGGTAGAAAAGGGCCTTGCCGCCTACAAGGCAGAGGGGATCCCCGCGCACGGCTACGTTTGTGACGTAACCGATGAGGATGCCGTAAACACCTTTATTGCCAAGGTAGAAAAGGAGGTTGGCGTGGTGGATATTCTTGTCAATAACGCAGGCATCATCAAGAGAATTCCCATGTGCGAAATGTCAGCCGCCGATTTCAGAAAGGTGATCGACGTTGACCTCAACGCCCCCTTCATCGTTGCCAAGGCAGTGATCCCCGCCATGATCAAAAAGGGACACGGCAAGATCATCAACATTTGCTCCATGATGAGCGAGCTTGGTCGCGAGACTGTTTCCGCATATGCGGCTGCCAAGGGCGGTCTGAAGATGCTGACCAAGAACATCTGCTCTGAGTTCGGTGAATATAACATTCAGTGCAACGGGATCGGGCCCGGCTATATTGCCACACCGCAGACCGCTCCGCTGCGCGAACG
>CAZOWH010000179.1:0-3931 GCA_964583425.1 uncultured Lachnospiraceae bacterium | reverse complement strand
GCCGTCCACCTTGGCGGCGCGGTAGAGCTCGTCGGGGATCTGCTCAAAGCTTTCCTTTAGCAGGTAAATATAAAACACCGATGTCACAGACGGCAAAATAAGCCCCATAAAGGTGTTGCGCAGATCAAGATTGGTAATGGTGACAAAGTTGGTAATGACCACCAGCTCCGAGGGGATCATCATCAGTGCGAGAAAGAAGGTAAAAAGCAGGTTTTTGCCGCGAAATTCAAGGCGGGAGAAGGCAAAGGCGGCGGGTACGATCACCACCAGCATCAGCGCCGTGGTCGCTAACGTGAAAATGGCAGTGTTCAAAAAATACTTGGCAAGTGGCACGGCGGAAAAGGCGTGCGCGTAGTTTTCAAGCGTGGGGGCAAGGGTATATAGCTTTGGAATGTACTCCGAGTTGTAAGCGCCGTAGCCCTTGAGAGATGTGAGTATCATCCAATAGAAGGGGAAAAGCACGATCAGCGCCCAGCAGGCAAGCAGGAAATAGATCGCGATCTTGAGTGCGATACGCCGGATGTTGGCATTGCGCTCAATGCGGTCAAAGTTGGTTTTGTTCATAGCATTCATGGCGCACCTCCTCAGCCGTTAAATACGTGCTTCTTACGGATCAGCAGATTGATGCAGGTAATGGTCAGCACGATCGCAAAAAGCACAATGGCAGCTGCCGAGGCAAAGGAGGGATAGCCACCGCCGTCTCCGTACAGCATATCGTAGATATAGCCCACAATGGTATTCATTTCGGCGGCATTGAGGTTGGTGCCGAAGATGGCAACGGCATCGCTGTATGCCTTAAATGCGCCGATAAAGCCCGTGATCACAAGATAGAAAAGCATGGGCGAGATCATGGGCAGCGTGATCTTGCGGAAGATACGGAAGCGCGAGGTGCCGTCAATGCGTGCGGCGTTGTAGTAATCCTCCTTAACCGAGGCAAGCGCGCCCGTCAGCACCAGCACCTTAAAGGGCATGACGATCCAAACGGTGTAAACGCACAGCACCAGCATTTTTGCCCAGTAGGGCCCCTCGATGAAATCAATGGGCGTTTGCCCGAAGAGCCCGAGGATCAGGTTGATCAGTCCGTTGGTATAGGGGGTCTTTTTAAACAGGATCATAAAGACCATACCAACCGCTAAGGTGTTGGTAACATAGGGGAGAAAATACACGGTCTGAAAGAGATTGCGCAGGGGCTTGATGGAGCTGAGCGCCAGTGAGAGCAAAAGTGCCAGTGCCGTGGAGATCGGCACGGTGAAAAGCACTAAGATCAAGGTGTTTTTCAGCGCCTGCAGAAAATACGGGTCATGCAGGATGTAGGAATAGTTGTATGTGCCTATGCCGAAATAGCTTTGTGCGGCAAAGTTATAGCCCTCCTCAAAGGAGTAGATCAGCACGTCAATGAGAGGATAGACCATAAACACGCCGAGAAAGAGGATAGCGGGCAGCAGGTAAAGCCAAGCTTTTTTGTTGTTTTGTTCCATCTCCTGCCTCCTTATGCTATATCAAAGGGAATGCGCGCCTCGGTCTCGGTATCAAAGAGATCTACCTTGTGGGGCTTCAGCGAAAAGCGCACGGTAGCAGCGGTTACGTCAAGCTTGCAGTCGGTGCCGGTAATGGCACGTATGGTGGGGCTTTGTGCGGCAGGGTGGGTGGCAACAATGCTGATGTCGCGTCCCATTACCTCAACGCCGCCAAGGGTACAGGTCAGCGCCCCCTCCTTATTGGGCACAAAGCCCTCGGGGCGCACGCCCACAAGCACGCGGCGGTCGGCAACGTTTTTCAGTGCAAGGACATCTTCCTCACCGATATAAAGCTTGCCGCCCTTAATCTCGCCCTCAAACACGCTGATCGGCGGGGTACCGAGAAACTTGGCAACAAACAGGTTGCAGGGGTCGTCGTAAACCTCCTGCGGCTTGCCGATCTGCTGTACAAAGCCGTCCTTCATCACCACAATGCGGTCGGAAATGCTCATGGCCTCCTCCTGGTCGTGTGTGACAAATACGGTGGTGATCCCCGTTTCCTTTTGAATGCGGCGGATCTCCTCGCGGGTCTGCAGGCGCAGGCGCGCGTCAAGGTTGGAGAGCGGCTCGTCAAGCAGTAGCACACGGGGCATTTTCACCAGCGCACGTGCAATGGCAACGCGCTGCTGCTGCCCGCCCGAAAGCTCGGCGGGACGGCGCTCCATCAGCCCCTCAATTTGTACGAGTGCTGCGATCTTGTAGGCGCGCTCATGCATCTCCTCACGGCTGAGCTTATCCTTGCCCTTTAGGTTTTGCAGGGGAAAGAGAATGTTTTGCAGCACGGTCAGGTGCGGGTAAAGGGCGTAGTTCTGAAATACCAGCCCCACGCCGCGGTTTTCGGGGGGGAGGTCGGTCACATCGTCCTCACCGAAAAATATCCTTCCGCTTGTGGGCTTTTGCAGACCGCAGATCAGCCCAAGCGTTGTGCTTTTTCCGCAGCCCGAGGGACCCAGCAGACCGATCAGCTCTCCGTCGGGGATCTCAAAGGTAAAGTCGTTTACGGCAACGACCACCTCGCCCTTTTTCCCGCGCGCGGGGAATTCTTTTGTGAGATTTTGCAATACCACCTTCATATGTGTCGCTTCCTTTCACCGGAATATCTTGGATGCCTCCAGTATAGCACATTCCTTGGCGTTGTGCAAGATATTGGCAAATTTTTCGCCGTTGCAGCGCGCAAAACCCAAGCATGCTGTATCAGGCATATACATATATCTTGTAGAACCGACATCCGTCAGTCTCACGGATGCGCCTCCTTTGCCGAGGAGGGCAAGCATTATGCCCTCGCAGTTAACGACTTTTCTGTCTGCCTCATGATATAATTGGGCAAACTATTTAGTATCGGGAGGGAAAAGAAATGAACAAAGAAGATATCTTGCGCTTTGCGGCTTACCTCACGGGAGAGGAAAAGGCGGCAGCAACCATAAAAAAGTATTTGCATGATGTAGAGGAATTTTATACCTTTGCGGGGGATGCGGAAATTGCCAAGCCGACCGTGCTTGCCTATAAGGAGTATTTGATCGCACACTACGCGCCCGCAAGCGTGAACGCCGCGCTATCCTCACTCAACCGCTTCTTTCGGTTTCTTGGGCAGGGGGAGCTTTCGGTAAAAAGCATTAAGCTGCAACGCAGCCTGTTTGTGGGGCGAGATAAGGAGCTGACCAAGGCAGAATACGAAAGGCTGCTGGCGGCGGCAAGGGATAAGGGCAATGAACGTCTGTATTTACTCATGCAAACGGTATGTGCCACGGGTATTCGCGTCTCGGAGCTGAAATATATCACGGCAGAGGCGATCTCTTGCGGCAATGCCGAGATCAATTGCAAGGGCAAGCGCCGCCGCGTACTGCTGCCGCACGCGCTTTGCAAGCTGTTAAAGACCTACGCGAAAAGGCAGGGGATCACAACCGGTGCGGTGTTTGTCACCAAAAGCGGCAAGCCGCTTGATCGCTCCAATATTTGGTCGGATATGAAAAAGCTTTGTAAAACGGCAAACGTATCGCAAAATAAGGTGTTTCCGCATAATCTGCGCCACCTCTTTGCACGCACCTATTACAGCATTCATAAGGATATCGTGCGCCTTGCCGATATCCTCGGTCACACCAGCGTCAACACCACCCGCATCTATACCGTTGAAAGCGGCGACATACACCGCCGCCAGATCGAGCGCTTGGGGCTATTTCGATGTTAACTTTTCATGGGCAAAAAGAAAACACCACATAATCGGCATTATGTGGTGAAATAAATTGTCTGCAGTTTTTATTTTAGCATTTACATAGGGTAGTTGTCAAGGAAAATGATAAAAAACGGCAGCAAAAGTATGAAGAAATAAAAAAAAGACGCAAAAACCTAGACCAATGAAAAAACGAAATTTTTCATTGGTCATTTTGGCACGCAAGTTTTGCGTGCTTTTTTCTTTT
>CAZOWH010000178.1:0-3949 GCA_964583425.1 uncultured Lachnospiraceae bacterium | reverse complement strand
TGCCACCACCTCAGCACGGATAAAGCCGCGCTCAAAGTCACTGTGGATCTTGCCCGCAGCCCCCGGTGCCTTGGTGCCGCGCGTAATGGTCCAGGCGCGCACCTCCTTGGGGCCTGCCGTCAAAAAGCTGATCAGCCCCAGCAGGGAATAGCTTGCCTTAATGAGGCGGTCAAGACCGCTTTCGGGAATACCGAGGTCATCAAGAAACGCCTGCTTTTCCTCGCCCGAAAGCTCTGCAATTTCCGCCTCGATCTGGGCGCATACGGGCAGAATGCCCGCCTTCTCGCTTTCGGCAAACGCCTTCAGCTTCGCATACATGGGGTTATCGGTCGGCTCCTCTCCCACATCTCCCTCACCGATGTTCGCCACGTAAATAACGGGCTTCATGGTTAAGAGGGGCGTGTCATAGAGCGCGGCGCGCTCGTCGTCGCTCAGCTCCACAGTGCGCGCGGTGCGCCCCTCGGAAAGCGCGGCAAGAATGCGCTCAAGGATCGCCAGCTCCGAGGCGAGGGTCTTGTCACCCTTCATTGCCTTTTTGGTGCGGTCAATGCGGCGCTCCATCATCTCAATATCCGAGAAGATCAGCTCCATGTTGATGGTCTCAAGATCGCGGATGGGGTCAATACCGCCGTCCACGTGAATGATGTTGTCGTCCTCAAAGCAGCGCACCACGTGGATCACGGCATCCACCTCACGGATATGGGAGAGGAACTTGTTGCCCAGGCCCTCACCCTTGGAGGCGCCGCGCACCAAGCCCGCAATGTCAACAAATTCGATCACGGCAGGGGTGTATTTTTCGGGGGCGTACATATTTGCAAGATAATCCATGCGCGCATCGGGCACGGCTACCACGCCTACATTCGGCTCAATGGTGCAAAAGGGATAGTTTGCCGATTCCGCGCCCGCGTTTGTCAGGGCGTTGAAGAGCGTGCTTTTGCCAACGTTCGGCAGACCTACGATACCAAGCTTCATATTAAAGTCTCCTTACATGAGAAATAATCATAATTTTTATTATAGCGCATTTCGGCAGATTTTGCAAGAGCGTGTGCGAAAAAATTGACAATGTAACACTTTTTTCAAAAAAGCCCTTTTCAAACGCGAAAAACTGTGGTATAATATTTAACAATTATATTATAAATTACGCGCGGGTGAGCATATGCCCGCCGCGCGGAAGGCTGATGCGGGAGGATACCAACATGGTGGGAACAAAAATTCTGATTGTTGACGATGTGAATTTTTGTGCTGTGCTGAAAATGCATTTTGAGGCGGAGGGGTGCGAGATCGCGCTGGCGCACGATGGTGCGGCGGTGCTTGAGCTTTGCAAGGGCTTTCGCCCCGATGTGATCGTCATGGAAAGCCAGTTCCCGCGGTTTGACGGGCAGCAGACCTTGGCGGATCTGAGGCGCGAGAGCGATACGCCTGTTTTGATGCTGACCGCCAAAAACGATGTGTTTGATCGTGTGCTGCTGCTGGAAATGGGCGCGGATGATGTGCTGGTCAAGCCCTTTGACCTAAGAGAACTGTCTGCCCGCATCAAGGCGATGCTGCGCCGTGCGCAAAAGGGCACGGGCAAGCTGATCGGCGATGTGATCAAATTTGACAATTTCGAGATCAGTCAAGAGCGCTTTGAGCTGAAGCTGCGGGGCAAAAAGGTTGAGATCCCGCCCAAGGAGCTGCAGCTGCTCTACTGCCTTGCCTCTAACCCCAACCGCGTTTTCAGTCGTGAGCAGCTGCTGGAGCACGTGTGGGACTTTGCCTTTCTCGGCGACAGCCGCACGGTTGATGTACATATCAAGCGTCTGCGTGAAAAGTTAGAGGGGGCATCCGATAAATGGACGCTCAAAACAGTTTGGGGCGTTGGCTACAAATTTGAGCTGATCAATTAAAAGCTTTTCGAGAACGGTCTCTTTGATCGAATGTATCTGCGGTGAGACCGCGCGAAAGGAGAACCTATGGAAGAAAAAGAAAATAATCTACCCGAAGCGGTGGGACAGGGTGCGGAAGCAGCCTCCCCCGCGGAGCCGCCTGCGGTGACCGAGGCGGGTGACACGTCGGCGGCGGTCGATGCGACCGAGAGCACGACGGATGCCGTTCCCGCGGATCATACTCCCGAGGCGCCCGTTGAGAGCCCTGTTGACGAGGCAGCACCCCCCGTTATTGCTGCCGATTGGCAATTCGGCAAGCGCGAGACACCGAAGCCTCCCGCCCCTACGGGCAATACCAAGCGCTTTGCCGGTATGTTTTGCGGCGTGGTTGCCGTTTGCCTCGCACTTCTGATCGCACTCCTGTTTCTCGGTGATGCGGGCATCAAGATCTACCGCACCATCACCCATGAGCGCACGGTGTTTGTGGAGGGCAATAACAGCAGCGGTGGCGGTGAGAGCGTCTTGCTTGCACCCGAGCAGGCGGCGGATCTTGTAAAGCAGTCAACCGTTACCGTTTCGGTACGTACCGAAAGCGGCACCGGTATCGGCTCGGGCTTTGTTTATACCGCTGACGGATATATCTGTACCAATCATCATGTCATAGAGGATGCAACCATCGTGCAGGTGATATTGTCCGACGGCGAAACAGTGGATGCCACCGTGGTCGGCAGTGATGCTATGTCGGATATTGCTGTGTTAAAGATCAACAAAACGGGTCTTACCCCCGTTAAGCTCGGCAGCTCGGCAGCCGCCCTTGTTGGCGAGGAGGTGGTGGCGATCGGCACCCCCGCTAAGCTTGATTACGCGGGCACCGCCACCTTTGGCAAGATCTCCTATACCAACCGTATCGTGTCGCTGACCGACGAAAGCGGCGTTGTCACCAAGAAAATGACCTTGTTGCAGACCGATGCAAGCGTCAACCCCGGTAACTCGGGCGGTCCGCTTGCCAACATGTACGGTGAGGTGATCGGTATCGTGGTGATGAAGGTCTCCTACTTCGGCGGCACTGTGTTTGATGGCATCGGCTTTGCCATTCCGATCGACGGCGCAAAAACCGTGATCGATGCTATTATTAAGGATGGTAAGTTTGAGGGTGTGAACCCCATTGCCACAGGCAGATCGCTCCTTGGCATCGGCGGTATCGGTATCCTTGGCGGATACTGGTATTCCGATCCTGCTGTCAGTGATCGCATCCAATCCAAGACCGAGGTGGAGGGCTACACCTATATCCCCTATGACGGTGTGTATGTGATCGCCGTCAATGAGGCAAATGCCATCGACAAGCTGCAGGTGGGGGATATCATTACCAAGATCAACGGTCTTAACATGTACACGGTATATGATGTGATCGATCAGGTCAATCGCTATCCCGTAAACGAGACCGTAACCGTTACGCTGATGCGCAAAACGGGCACTGACTATGAGCAGATCAACGTTGAGATTATATTGCTTGAGGAATAAGATCCTTTCCGAAAACGATCTTTGAAAGGAGAGTACAAATGTTTGAGTTTCTCGATCCCCTAAGAACGATCACCGCAGACAACGGATTTTGGGTGGCACTGTTCCGCCTTTCCGTTGCGGCATTTTGCGGCGGCTGTATCGGTCTTGAGCGCGGCAAAAAGCGCCGCCCTGCGGGCTTTCGTACGCATATGCTGGTCTGCATTGCCGCAACCCTTGCCATGCTGATCAGCCAGCATCTTACCATGATGGTGACCGAATATTGGGATGCCCTTGTTGTAATACAGGGCGGCGGCAGTAAATATACCGATGTATCGCGCTTTGGTGCGCAGATCATCAACGGCATCGGCTTCCTTGGTGCGGGCACCGTGATCGTCACGGGGCGCCAGCAGGTCAAGGGCCTTACCACCGCGGCGGGTCTTTGGGCATCCGCTTGTATGGGTCTTTGCATCGGTGCGGGATTTGTGGAGGGCGCGTTTGTCGGCTGCATCCTCATCATCACCACCATTACTGTCTTTAACCACCTGGAGCGCCGCATTTTAACACGTGCGCGCAACATCAATCTC
>CAZOWH010000177.1:0-3993 GCA_964583425.1 uncultured Lachnospiraceae bacterium | reverse complement strand
CTGATTGGCGGCATTTTCTGCATCTGGTTGTTTATCAAGAGCCGATGCTGATTTTACAAATAACAAAAAACAGGCAGAACTGCCTGTTTTTTGTTATATTCTTTTATTCATTTGGCGCACGTCTTTGATATCTTTTTTTACGATAAAACAAAAATGCATGTACAAAGAGCAAGGCAAGCGGCACAAAGCCGATATACCCAAAGATGGGGTAAAGAATACCGATAAGATCCTTGAAGCCAAACAAGCCGAAGAAAAGTGCTACTGCGGAAATAGCCACGGTAACGGGTATCAAAAAGCGCTTTTTTTCGGAGAAGCGCTGCATCAGATACTCATTGATACCGGATTGCGAGGAAAGCCCCGCCGAAAAGATACCGAGGATGAGTAAAGCAGCATACACGAAGCCTGCGAGGCGACTTTTGGAAAACGCCAGCTCAAGCATAGGAAGTGCCGCCCCCGCCACAGCGGGATCGGTTGCGATGGCAAGAATGATCACGCATGCCAAACCGCCGATCAGCAGAGCGCCGAGGAGCGCACCGCGACATGCAGTCCTTGTGTTTTTCACCGAGCCACCGAGCGGCACCAGCACGGGCAAAGCGCAAAACAGGCTGAACACGGCATATGTAATACCGTCAAAGGGCCAAAAGCCGCTAAGAAGCCCGCCGACCTCCGCCTCGGGAAAGCTGATACCATCTGCCGTGAAAAGTGCAATTGCGGCGATCAAAACGGTAACAAAGACTAAGGCGGGGATCACATAGGAAAAGAAGCGCAACAAGCCGCGCACGCCAAACAGTGACAGCGTGGCAGAGAGCGCACAGAAGATAAGACCACCCCAAAGGGGTGCCACCCCCGCGATCTGCTCAAGAAGTGAGCCGAATGCGGCAACACAGAGGGTGTAGATCATAAAGAGAAATACGACCTCGAACACCGCCACGGCGGCACGCAAGGGCTTACAGTCAAACCAGACTACAATGCGATCCATGCGTGTTTCGCCCGTATCTACAGCAAGAGACAGGATCACCCATCCCGCCAAAAACATACAGAGCGTAGCAATGATCAGTGCGGGAAAGCCCCATGCACCGTGTGAGCTGAAAAACTGAAAAAGCTCCTGCCCCGAGAGATACCCCGCACCGATACAGCACCCAAGATACGCCACGCCAATACGAAATGCAGAGATGACCCCGGAGGGTGCGCGACCGCCCGGCTTCGACTCAGACATGGGAAGCACCCGCCTTTGCAGACAAAATCGCATCACGTATTGTGATTTCAGCGGCTTCTATGCTGTCTGAAGCCAGTGTAGCGCCTGCGGCACGCACATGCCCGCCGCCTCCGAACTGTGCCGCCACCGCAGCCACATCAAATTCGACATTTGCGCGCATTGAAACACGGAAATTTCCATCCCTTGTACCGCGGATCACGGCAGCAACCTCAACACCTGCCACACAGCGTGCGACATCGATAAGCGTGCCGAGATTTTCATCGGCAAGCCCCAGCTCCTGCTGCAATGTATACGGAAAGGTTAAAATTGCTACACTGCCCCCGTCATAAAAATGCAGACGGTCAAAGCCCGCCTTTTCTGCCTTCAGGTTGCCGTACTGCTTGGCTTCAAAGAGCTTTTGATTGATCGCAGCGGTATCAATACCCTGCCCGACCAGTGCCGCGGCATGCAGGTGTGTTGCCTCGTTCACATTGGAATAACGGAAGCATCCCGTATCCGAGGCAATGGCGGCATACAGCAGCTCGGCAGTCCTTTGCGGCACATCTGCACCCGATGCGGCTATGAGATCAAACACGACCTCACCGCAAGCCGCGGCGTGCGGCAGAACCAGATGATCGGCATAGGGAGTGCCGGAGCCATGGTGATCGATCATCAGCGACACGCGATCACCGAAGCGCTCGAAAAGCGTTCCCATTTGTGCGGGCGATGCGGTATCGACCGTAACGATGCGAGCGTTTTCAAATCCTGCGGGTATGCTTCCCTCAAGTACGCTTTCCTGCAAGCCCTCTGTGAGGAATGAGAGGTGCTGTGGCACCTCATCGGCAGAAATGCAATACGTATCACTGCCCATAGCACGCAGCCAAAGCGATAAAGCAAACGCAGACCCGACGGCATCTCCATCGGGTCTTGTGTGGAAGCACACCAGCGTTGGCACGGGATTTTTCAGGCGCTCGACCACCTCGGCTACAGTAAGGGCGCGAAATTCAGTTTTCTCCATTGTCCTCTTCTCCGTCCTCATCACTGATCTCGATGGAGTTCAGCAGCTTTGAGATGTGTGCACCGTAAGCAATGGAGGTATCCTCTACAAAGGTGAACTCGGGAGTGGCGCGGAGATTGAGACGCTGTGCCACCTGACGGCGAATGAAGCCCGCCGAGGACTTGAGACCTTGGCGCACCTCCTTCGGCTCGCCGCGCATTGCCGAATAATAGACCTTTGCATATTTGAGATCGGGGGTCACGTCAACGCCCGTGATGCTGATAAACGCCTCCGACACGCGCGGATCCTTGACCTCGCGCATGATGGCGGCAAGCTCCTTCTGCATTTCATCATTGATGCGACCTCTGCGATAATTTGCCATAGTTTTTCCTTCCGCGACGGTAAAGTCGCTCCTTATTTTAAAAAGAGGGCTGCCGCAAACGCGGGCAGCCCTCCGTTTTGTTCACTTATTGTGCTGCGTCAACGATAGCAGTAAATTTCTCCGCTACCAAAGATGCGCCACCGATGAGACCGCCGTCTACATTGGGCTTTGCAAGCAGCTCAGCTGCGTTCTTTTCGTTCATGGAGCCGCCGTACTGAATGGTGATAGCCTCTGCAACCTCTTTGCCGTAGAGCTCTGCCAATACGTCACGAATGACGCCACAGGTCTCCTCAGCCTGCTCGGGGGTAGCGGTAAGACCGGTACCGATTGCCCAAACGGGCTCGTAGGCGATGACAATATTCTTCATATCCTCGGCGCTGACGCCGGCAAGGTCAAGCTTGATCTGCATTGCACAGACCTCGTTGGTGATGCCTGCCACGCGCTGCTCCTTTACCTCGCCCATGCACAGGATCACGCGCATGCCTGCAGCAAGCGCTGCCTTGGTGCGCAGATTTACGGTCTCGTCGGTCTCGCCAAAGTACTGACGGCGCTCGGAGTGGCCGATGATAACGGTATCAACGCCGATAGCCTTGAGCATTTCAGCGGAAACCTCACCGGTGTATGCACCCTTTGCGGCGAAGTGTACGTTCTCGGCACCGATTACAATGTTAGAGCCCTTTGCTGCCTCCATGGCGGCAGTGATGGTCACGTAGGGTGCGCAGAAGATGATATCGCAGTTATCCTTACCTGCAACCATGGGCTTGATCTCATTGATAAAAGCAGTCGCCTCGGCAGGGGTCATATTCATTTTCCAGTTGCCGGCGATGACGGTTCTTCTCTTTGCGGGATTCATGATAGCTTCCTCTCTTTTTATGAATTATGAATAGGCGGTGCGCCGTTGATTATTTGTCAAGCAGGCAAGCAATGCCGGGCAGGGTCTTACCCTCAAGGAATTCAAGGGATGCACCGCCGCCGGTAGAAACGTGGGTCATCTTATCGGCAAAGCCGAGCTTCTCAACAGCTGCTGCGGAGTCGCCGCCGCCGATGATGGAGATGGCACCGCTCTCAGCAACCGCCTTGGCAACAGCCTCGGTACCTGCGGCAAAGTTCTCCCACTCGGAAACGCCCATCGGGCCGTTCCATACAACGGTGCCTGCATTTGCCAGAACCTCTGCAAAAAGAGCCTGCGTCTTGGGACCAACGTCAAGACCCATCCAGCCCTCGGGCATAGCGTCGGAATCGACGATCATGCTCTCGGTGTTGGGATCGTATTCCTTGCCGAGCTTGTTGTCAACGGGAAGCAGGAACTTTACGCCCTTTGCTTTTGCCTTTTCCATCAGCTCGAGTGCGAGGTCAAGCTTGTCGTGCTCGCAGATGGAGGTGCCGATCTCAAGGCCCTGTGCCTTGAAGAAGGTGTAA
>CAZOWH010000176.1:0-4041 GCA_964583425.1 uncultured Lachnospiraceae bacterium | reverse complement strand
GAACTCCTGTTACCGCCGTGAAAGGGCGGTGTCTTAACCGCTTGACCAACGGGCCTTATTTACAAAATGCGGATGTAACATCCGCATTTTGTGTTTGTGGTAGCGGGAATTGGACTTGAACCCATGACCTACCGGGTATGAACCGGTTGCTCTAGCCAGCTGAGCTATCCCGCCGTATTGACGCGTTTTTCACAACGCTTGAACATTATATCATAAGCATTCCCTTTTGTCAACACTTTTTTTCGCATTTTTTTGAAAAAATTTCGCTAAAAACATTTTTGCCGTGTTCCGTCGGCTTTCTGATGCTGCACTCTTGCGTGACGGTGGATTTTATGATATACTGAATGCACAGAAAAGAGGGAAGTGAAGCCATGAAAAAATATAGATTACGTGTAGGACTTGATGTAGATGATATTCTCTATGATTGCAATGCCTACGCCTTGGAATGTTTAAACAAAAAGGAGCACATCGAGCCGCCGCTTACCATTTATGATATCCGTGGGTGGGGGCAGGGCGGTACACGAGCCGACGAACGCATTGCCTATTTTGGTGATCCCGAATTTGTGGCGCATCAGCCGATGTTTGCGGGTGCGCGAGAGTTTGTGCACTGTCTTTCCGCTGTTGCTGATGTCTTTTTTGTTACCGCCGTGCCGCCCGCCTGTATGTCGGCGCGTGCCCTTCGCTTGGTTGAGGATTTCCCCGAAATTCCGCCGGAGCATATTCTCATTGGCACGCGCAAGGATATGGTCAATCTCGACATCCTGCTTGACGACGGTGCACACAATATTACCCGTACCCCCGCAACCTACCCCGTGCTGTTCCGCCGCCCGTGGAACACGCACCTCTCAGGTCTCTTGTCGGTCAACTCCTATGATGACTTTTTGCATTTGGTGGATATGATATGCCATGCCTTTGCCGACGAGCGTCCCAATCTTACGGGCGGCGGCGTGGTCTGCTTGGTCGGTCCTACAGGCAGCAATAAAAACGCCGTGGCAAAGGTGCTTTCCGCGGCATACGGTCTGATAAAGCCCGCCACGGCAACCACCCGCCCCCGCCGCGCGGGTGAGGAGAACGACAACTACCGCTTTCTCGATGAGGCAGAATTTATCAAGGCACGTGAGGCAGGTAAATTTCTCGAGACCACCGTTTACAGCGGGCATTATTTTGGTACCACCGCAGCCGATATCGACGGCATTGTGAAAGCAGGGAAGTGTGCCGTGATCCCGATCGATATTTGCGGGGCTCTGACCCTCAAAAATCGTTACCGTTCCCGTGCTTTGACGGTCTTTATGCACCGCGGGCGCTATGATGTGATCCGCGATATCGTGTCGCGTGACCTCGCCCCCGACGACAAGACCTGTCGGATTCTCTCGCTTGACGATGAGTACCGCAACGAGGAGCTTTGCGATCTGACCGTTGCCGCAGACCGTGCGCCCGATGCCGTTGCCGCCGATATCGCGGCAGCCTGTGAAGCGGGATGATTTCCTTAATGAAATAGCATTAAAGCATGTGATAATCCATAAAAAAGCCAAAATCGCTTGACATTTGCATGACGATGCGTTATAATTGCAGAAGCCGAAAGGCAATATTATACTTTTATGAAAGGAACACGATCATGAAAAAGATTTTAACTCTCGTGCTTGCTATGGTCATGGTTTTCACCACCATAGTAGCATTCGCATCCTGCGGCAAGAACAATGACGATTTTGTTGCTGTGGATGCCACCGACCTTATCAAGGAGGATTTCGGTATCGGCGTGAAAAAGGATTGCTCTGACCTGCTTGCAGCTGTCAACAAGGTTGTTGACGAGTGGGTTGCAAACGGCAATATGGCAAAGTATGAGGAGTACTACACCAACCTTGCAAAATATGCCGAGGATACCACCGGCACCGTAACCGCACCCGAGGCGGGCGATCTCAAGGTAACTTGGGATTTTGGTACCGCTACCGAGGTGATCACGGTCTACACCGAGTCCGGCTTTGCTCCCTTTGAATTTATCTACAACAATGCCGTTGTAGGTCTTGATATGGCGATCATGAGCCAGGTTGCTGTGGATATGGGCAAAAAGATCGAGATCAAGGATATCATATTTGACACCATTCCTACCGCTGTAAAGACCGATGCGGGTCTTGCAGTTGCCGCAGCAGGTCTCACCATTACCGAGGACCGCGCTGCTGAGATGGACTTCTCCAATGTATATTACAGCTCTACGTTGGTTGTGGTTTCCGATAAGGATAAAGCATACGACAGCGTTGCTGACCTTGCGGGTCTGAAGGTAGGCGTGCAGGAGGGCACCAGCGGTGACCTTATTATCTCTGCCGCAAAGACCGATGCAGGCTATTCCTATGAGGTTGAAAAGGACGATGGCTCCAAGGAGACCGTTGTTGTGAAGGCTACTGGCGCCGAGATCGTACAGTATAAGCAGTACGCACTGGCACTCGCAGACCTGAAGTCGGGTCGTATTGATGCCATCCTGATGGATAAGCTGCCCGCACAGACCATGCTGAACTCCGCTCAATAAAAATAACATAAACGAAGGGTGAGAGGGTGTAAAGCTCTCTCACCCTTCCGAATAAGAGGGAATTATGAACGAATTATGGACACGGTTTTCCAAGGCATTTATTGTACAGGACCGTTGGAAGCTATATCTTGAGGGTCTTGGCAATACCATTTTAATCGCCTTGATCGCCGCGGCTATCGGCATCACGATCGGCGTGATGATAGCCATGATCAGCTACATTAACAAAAAAACAGGCAAGCTGCGCCCCGTAGCTGCCGTATGCCGCTTTTACATTACGTTGGTGCGCGGCACGCCTGTGGTGCTCCAGCTGATGATACTGTATTTTGTTGTGTTTGCGTTTTGGGATAATGGCATTATGATCGGTGCCATTACATTTGGTATCAACTCGGGCGCATATGTGGCGGAGATTGCACGCGCGGGCTTTGAGAGCGTGGACGACGGTCAAATGGAGGCGGGGCGCTCGCTCGGTCTTTCCACCTGGCAGACCATGCGCTCCATCATCATTCCGCAGGCTGTGCGCAACTGCCTGCCACCGCTGTTTAATGAGTTTATCATGCTGGTAAAAGAGACGGCAATTGTTGGCTACGTGGGTATTTATGACCTTGGTAAGATCCCCGGGCTGATCCAATCGCGTACCTTTGACTATCTCTTCCCGCTCCTGATCGCGGCGGCGCTTTATTTGGTAGTGGTGCTGGCGCTGACGAAGGTGCTGCACATCATTGAGAAAAAGATGGCAAAGAGTGACCGTAACGCAGGAGGTGTGGCAAATGGAAAATAATGTTCTCATCAGCGTTTCCGAGCTTTCCAAAAGCTTTGGTGAGCTTGAGGTCTTGAAATCTGTTTCCGTTGATATCCGCAAGGGCGAAAGGGTGGTTATCATCGGCGCATCGGGCTCGGGCAAAAGCACGCTTTTGCGTTGCCTCAATTGCCTTGAGGATCCCAGTGGCGGCGCCATTATCTTTGATGATGAAAACCTTGCCGATCCGAAGGTAAATATCAATATTCACCGTCAAAAAATGGGTATGGTGTTTCAGCAGTTTAATCTTTTCAATAACAAGACCGTACTCGAAAATATTATGCTGGCACCCGTGATGCTGCGCACGCAGAGAATGCGTAAGCAAAAATGGAAAAAGGTGCTTGGTAAAGGGGAAGCCCCTGCGGTGACCAAGCAGCAGATCATTGCCGAGGAGCGTGAAAAGGCAATGAAGCTTCTCGCGCGCATCGGTCTTGCCGAAAAGGCTGATGTTTATCCCTCCACCCTGTCGGGCGGTCAAAAGCAGCGTATCGCCATTGTGCGCGCGCTTGCTATGAATCCCAAGGTTATGCTTTTTGACGAGCCTACCTCCGCTCTTGACCCCGAAATGGTGGGCGAGGTGCTTGACCTCATTAAGCAGCTTGCCGAGGAGGGCATGACCATGGTGATCGTGACGCACGAGATGGGCTTTGCCCGTGAGGTTGCCGACCGCGTTCTGTTCATCGACGGCGGTGTGATCACCGAGGACGCACCTCCCGCCGAGCTG
>CAZOWH010000175.1:0-4076 GCA_964583425.1 uncultured Lachnospiraceae bacterium | reverse complement strand
GCTGGACGGCGATGATATGAAGACCGCGCAAATTGCATTGGTAGAAAACGTACAGCGCGAGGATCTCAATGCCGTGGAGGAAGCGTTTGGCTATCAGGCACTGATGGATCGCTTTGATATGACCCAAGAGGAGGTATCAAAGATCGCAGGCAAATCCCGCTCTGCGGTTGCAAACACATTGCGCTTGCTGGATCTGCCCGATGAGGTGCTTGAAATGCTGCGGGAAAAGGACGGTTTTCTCACCGCGGGGCATGCGCGTGCATTGCTCGGCCTTAAAAACGAGGAGCTGATCCCGCTGCTTGCACGCCGTATTGAAGCCAAAAAGCTTTCGGTGCGCGATGTAGAAGCCATTGTAAAGCGTGAAAATACCGAGCCCGCGCCCGAAATACCCGATATCACAGGGCATGTGCAGAGCCGTACCTGGATGAAGGATCTCGAGCGTCGCACCCGCGAAGCGCTTGGCAGAAAGGTCAAGATCACACAAAACGACAAAAAACGCTCGATCGAAATCTTCTATGAGGACGACGCCGATATGGAAGAACTGCTCACCGCCCTTTGCGGCAGCGAGCTTTTTGCAGAAGAAGAATAAGAAAAGAGGACATAAAATACCATGTTAGATATCAAATTTATCAAGGATAACCCCGAGCTTGTAAAGGAGCGCCTTGCTTCGCGCCAGAAGGATTACAGTGCTGAGATCGATCGCCTGCTTACGCTTGACGTAGAGCGCCGCACACTGATTGCCGACACCGAGCAAAAAAAAGCCGAGCAAAACAAGATCTCCAAGCAAATTCCCGCCCTCAAAAAGGAAGGGAAGGACGTAGCACCCATTTTTGCCGAGATGAAAAAGCTCTCCGATACTGTAAAGGCAGAGACCGAAAAGATCTCCGCGATCGATACCGAGATCGCAAATATCCTGCTTTCGATCCCCAATACGCCGAATAAAAAGGTTCCCGTTGGCAAGGATGACAGCGATAATGTTGAAATTCGCCGCTGGGGCGAGCCCAGAGTCTTTGAATTTGAGGCAAAGCCGCACTGGGATGTTGGCAAGGAGCTTGGTATTCTCGATCCCGACACCGCCGCAAAGGTAACCGGTGCACGCTTCCACTTCTACCGCGGCAAGGGCTCTCGCCTCGAGCGCGCTGTAATCAACTATTTCCTGGATACCCACACCGACCACGGCTACACCGAGATCTTCCCGCCCTATATGGTCAATCGCGACTCGATGCGCGGCACAGGTCAGCTGCCCAAGTTTGAGGAGGATGCCTTCCGCGTAGCCAATAACGATTTCTTCCTTATTCCCACCGCAGAGGTGCCCGTTACCAACATGTACCGCGACGATATTCTCGACGGCGCAAAGCTGCCGCTCTCCTACTGCGCTTATTCCGCCTGCTTCCGTGCGGAGGCAGGCTCTGCCGGGCGCGATACCAGAGGTCTGATTCGTCAGCATCAGTTTAATAAGGTGGAATTGGTCAAGTTTACTACCCCCGAAACCTCCTATCAGGAGCTTGAAAAGCTGACAAACGATGCCGAGCGCGTGCTGCAGGGACTGGGTCTTCCTTACCGCGTAGTTCGTCTTTCCTCGGGCGACCTTGGCTTCTCCAGCGCTATGACCTATGATATTGAGGTCTATATGCCCTCCTACGGCCGTTATGTTGAGATCTCCTCCTGCTCCGATTTTGAGGACTATCAGGCACGCCGCGCAAACATTCGCTTCCGCGAAACGCCCAAGGATAAGCCCCGTTTGGTGCATACCCTCAATGGCTCGGGCGTAGCAGTTGGCCGTACTGTTGCGGCAATTCTTGAAAATTATCAGAATGAGGACGGATCGGTTACCGTTCCCGAAGCACTGCGCACCTACATGGGCTGTGATACCATCCGCGCAGAGGAGCTGTAATGTCAACGCCGCTTTCTCTTGCCTCGCTTTTTACCGTTGAGACAAGAGAATATCAGAACTTTACCTTTACGGAAAGCGATGCCTCCATGGTCTCTTTTGTTGTGATCGGCATCTGCATCGGTATCGTGATCGCCTCACTCATCATCTTTTATCAGCGCAATATTCCCGGCGGCTTTGTGCGCGCGCTGCTGCGCGCCGAGGCACTCTCCCCCGAAACGGCAAAAACGCTTGCCGAGCTGGGGTATGAAAAGAATGCTCTGATCAAATTTGAGCTGCGCCACGGCGCCGTGATGAAAAAGACGGTACAACAGATGGGGGAGGGCAGCAACGCCGAAGTAAGATATTACATCCCCGAGGAGCTGAAATACCGCGCCGAGACCCGTTACCAAAACAAGGGAAACGGCCCCATACAGCTGATCTTAACCGCTATTTTGTCAGTTGGACTTGCTATTTTGCTGATCAAGCTGATCCCCGCAGTTCTCTCTATGGTCGATGCAATACTATAAGCGCATTCTTTTGAGAATACGCAATGAATTGCAGCAAATCCTACACGAATTATCCTGCAGGCTTATAGCTATTGCAATTATTCATTCGAATAACAAAAAGAGCAAACGCGCTTTGGCGTTTGCTCTTTTTGTTTTGCTTTCGTCGCATGATTGAAATTACCATTTTTTTCCATATTGCAAAGTGTCGAATCTTGTAACCCTTCCATAACTTGACAATTCCGCTCTGCGGGGGGTATAATAAAGGGTGATCGTGCGCCTTTCCGCGGGTGAGAGCATTTGCTTCTCGCGGAGAAAAAATAAGCACGAGAGAGGTAACTATTATGGCTATGAAAAAAACAGAACGTATCTACGCCCCCCTAAAGTCCTTTAAGGATCTCATCCCTGTGCTTGCGGCGCGCGGCGAGAAAACGGCGTTCCGCTTTCCCACGGGCAAGACCTACGGCGCGCTTACCTATGCAGAGTTTGCGCACAAGGCGCACGCCCTTGCCGCCGGCTTTACTGCCGTGGGGCTTTCGGGCAAGCGCATTGCCGTGATCGGCGAGACCTCGCCCGAGTGGGTTGCTACCTATCTCGGCGTAACCGACTCGGGTGGCGTGATCATCCCCATGGATAAGGAGCTTGCCATCAGTGAGATCGAGGGTCTGCTTGCAAGCGTTGATGCCGAGGCGATCGTGTATTCCGGCAGCTTTAATGACAAGCTTGCAAACGCCATCGAAAATCACCCCTCCTTGCGCGTTTTTGTGCCCATGGCGCCCGCTGAGGGAGAGGTGCGAGAAAAAGTCCTTCCGCTTGCAGAAATCCTCGCAAAGGGCGAAAAATCGCTTGAGGAAGGGTATACCATGCCCGACCGCGATCCCGAGGCGCTTGCCGTTATGCTCTTTACCTCGGGCACCACAGGCTCCAGCAAATGTGTCATGCTCTGCGAGAAAAACATTTGCTCCTGTGTAAACTCCGCCTGCGAGACCGTTAACTTTAATGAAAACGACCGCACAGTCTCCGTGCTCCCCCTGCACCACACCTACGAGCTTGCCATCATGCTCGCCAGCCTGTGCTACGGCATCACCATCGGCATCAACGACACGCTCCGCCACCTCATGCGCAACTTTGCAGAGTTCAAGCCCACGGGTCTGATTCTTGTGCCCCTCTTTGTCAACACCATGTATAAAAGAATTTGGGACGAGGCACGCAAGAAGGGCAAGGATAAGCTGCTGCGCAATATGATCAAGGTCTCCAACGGCATGCGAAAGGTCGGCATCGACCTGCGCCGTAAGCTCTTTGCCTCGGTGCTTGGTGCCTTCGGCGGGTGCCTTGAAAAGATCATCTGCGGCGGCGCGCCCCTGAACCCCGAAATGGTAAAGAACTTTGAGGCGTTCGGTGTGCAGATCTGCGAGGGCTACGGCATTACCGAGTGCTCGCCCCTTATTTCGGTCGCACCCTACTACGCCCCGAAATTCGGCTCTGTAGGGCCCGCAGTGCCCTGCTGCACCTCTCGCATTGCCCCCACCGGAAACATCAACGAAAAGGGCTTTGAAGAGGGCGAGATACAGGTTAAGGGTGATAACGTGATGCTCGGCTACTACAACAACCCCGAGGCAACTGCCAAGGCGTTTACCGAGGACGGCTTGTACCGCACGGGTGATGTAGGCTTCATGGATGCCGACGGATATATCTACATC
>CAZOWH010000174.1:0-4127 GCA_964583425.1 uncultured Lachnospiraceae bacterium | reverse complement strand
CACATCCTCGAATTTCGGCGTGATGGCGGCAATGGTGCCGTCGTCATGATAGGTCACCCCATAAAGCGAGGGCACGTAGATGCCCTTGATGGTTGCCGCCGCCTCATGCAGGAACGCAGCACGGGTGTATCTGCCCTCCTCCTTCATGCGGATATAAAGCTTGGTAAATTCCACGAGGTTATCCTCACCCTCGCCGATCGAGAAGCAATCAAAAAAGTCGGCAACGGGCTCGGGGTTATAGGCACAGGGACCGCCGCCAATGACAATGGGATCCGCCTCGCCGCGGTCGGCGGCAAGCAGCGGGATGCGGGAAAGCTCGAGGACGCGCAGCACCGTGGTATAGCACATTTCGTATTGGAGCGTGATGCCGAGGATATCAAAATCCTTTACGGGGTCGCCCGATTCGTGCGCCCAGAGCGGCACGTCGTATTCCCGCATTTTTGCCTGCATATCGACCCACGGGGCAAACACGCGCTCGCACCAGATCTCGGGCTCCTTATTGAGGCTGCCGTAAAGCAGGCGCATGCCGAGGTTGGACATGCCGATCTCATAGGTATCGGGAAAGCAAAAGGCAAAGCGTGCCTTGACCTCTGCTTTATTTTTGATCACAGCACCGTATTCTCCGCCCGAATATCTGCCGGGCTTTTCTACGGTTTTTAAAATAGAGCTGATCTTTTCGTTCATTTGGTTTCTCCTTGGGATATCCTTGCGCGGCGGCAAGGTTAACAGCGCGGGAGGCTTCATCCTCCCGTTTGGGCACTGTGTAAAAATTGGTTGCGTGCATGCTTCAGCCTATTCGTTCTCGTCCTTTTCGCGGAGGGTGAGGTAGGAGGTGAGGGCGTGTACGCCGCACCAAAGGAAGGTATACAGCGCCAACACAAAGGAGGGCACGGCGGTGATCTTACCAAAGAATACCAGTGCGCCCGCAAGCGTTGCGCCAAAGATGATCGAAACAAATTGCCAGAAGGTGCCGAGCTTAACTGCACGGCGGATGCGGCGACAGGCGACAAATGCCTTTGCTGCCTCGCGCGCAGAGCCGAGCGCCACCACGGTGGCATCCACACGGTCGGCGGTGATATCACGCTCTGCCACCAAGGGCTTCATGACGGTGGGCTTGACTGCGGCATCGGCAAAGAGCGCCTCCAGCATGTCATCATGCACACCGGGATCCTTGGAGCGGATCTTCAGCTCAAGATCCTCAACCGCGAGCGTATGTGCGAGGGGGAGCATCCCCTCCTCCAGGCGATAGCGCGCAATGAACAGCGCCGTTAGACGGTTATTGATCGCCACACAGAGCATATGGCGGCAAAGCTCCTCATATCTGCCATCCTGCTTGGGGCTGACGCGGATGCCGTATTTTTGCAGATACGCCACGCTGCCGATCAGAATCGGCGTTTTGCGCTCGCCCGAAACAACTGCCGCCACGCCGCATTCATCCACATCGGTAAGGGTCACGGCAGCTGGCGACATGCGGCTTTCCTTGGGCACCTGCACGGTATGTACCAACGGGCTGCCGATCTTTTCAAGCAAGGCGCGGATAAGCACGGTGGCACGCGCGGCATCACAGTTTTTCACCAACTCAAACTGCTCATAGGGCATTTCCTTAAAGCAGGCATTGTCGGGCAGGACCAGCGTGACCTTACCGCCGCAGCCATGCACGGTCCCCTCACCCACAATGGCAGCACGGCGACCAAGCCGCAGGCAGGTACCGCAGAACATGGGCAGCGAGGTACCAAGCACCGAGATCACGGGCATGGTAAAGAGGAAGGTAAGGAACGCGGTGTGCCATGCACCGTCAAGCGTGCCGCCCAATGCAAGGGAATACAGCGCAAAGGCACAGGAGAGCGCCGCCACAAGCAGCAGTTCTGCACCGAAGGAGCGCTGATGATCGGTCTTTTTCTCGGTATTGGTAAAGTAATTGCGCACAAAGCCGATGGGGCGCACGTAATAGACGCGCTCCTTCTGCTCGGGCAGGAAGAGACGCAGCTTTGCCTTGCCCTCCTTATTGCCCACCGAAACGCGGGACATCAGGGCATATTTTTGCTGCTTGGAGGAAATGACGCGGAAGGCACTGAACTCGCGATACCAATTAAAGAGCCCCGCCAGCGCCAGAAGGACGAGATTGCCCATGGCGGGCGACAGGCAAAGCGTCATGGTGCTATCGGCAGGCACAAAAAACAAAATTACGTGATAGACCAGTGTGACGATCACTGCCACGGGGCAAAACGAGTAATCCGAGGGGGAAAGGCGCAGTAGCTGCAAAAGTCCGTCAAAGAGATTGCGGCGCAGCAGGATCACACCGACCAAAAACAGAAGCATGCCACCCGCAATGTAAAGCGAGGGATAGCGCGCGCCCTCGGGTGTATCACCAAAGAGGGAAAGCAGCAGCGTTGAATGCTCATAGACCACCAAAAGCAGCAGAAGCAGGGTGGTGGCGACAAGATTGACCACATGGCGGCGGCGCTGCTTGGCATAGAATTTCGAGAGCCCGATGTCATGTGCGTGCGTTGTATATTCAAACTTGCGCCGCTCATGCTTATCGCGCGTATGCGCTTCTCTGCTCTCTGCTCTGCCGTTGATGCGGCGCTCATGATATTCGAGGATCTTTTCAAAGCCGATCGCCTCGCCGAGCTCATCCTCATAATCGAGGTCTACCAAAAGCTCGAACTCCTCGTCAGACTCCTCAAGCGAGCGCTTGAACGCCATCTGCTCGGCAGAAAGGCGCGCAAGCGAGGGCTTAGGCAATGCGCCCTCCTTTTGGCGTCTGACGGAAAAGGCAGAAAACAGCGGCACCTTTTCCTCGCCCGTATCAGCTTTCTCCTGCGAGGGCGCTTCGGCAGAAGCGGTGCGATCATCATCGGCAACGATCTGCTCGCCCTCCTTTGGCAAAATGATCCTTTTGCCACCAAGCTCAAGCGTTGGCTCCTCTTGATCCTGCGACGGCTCCTTTTTCGCGATCGACGGCTCCTTTTCGGTAACCGCCTCTGCCGCGGGTGTTGCCTCTTTCTCGGTGGGCTTTTGATCGGGGGTGAGCCATGCGTGACCCGCAGGCCCCGCCCCTGAGCCGAAGATATCGCTCAACAGCCCCTCAACGGTGAGGCTTGCCAGTTCCTCGCTTGGCTGCACGGGCGCCTTTTCCTGTGCACGCTTGCGGTGCGGCACTGCGCCCTGCGCGGCGGGGGCAGCTGCGGCGGTATCGGCTTCCGTTACTGCGTTCTGCCCACCCTCGGGTACGGCTTCTGCCGCCTGCTCACCCGCGTCGGCAGGCGGCACGGCAGGCGCTTGCCCTGCGGGCGTGCCCCGCCAATAAAGATCGTTTTCCTGCTCGTATGCAAGTGCTGCGGCGCGCTTTTTCATTTCCTCGCGCGCGGCGGTATCGAGCGGCGCCTCGGCGGGCATTGCCTCCTCCCCCAGCTTTGGCAGGCGATGGCGTTTTTTGCGCGATCTTGCGCGGTGCCCCCGCTTGGGATCTTCCTGCACGGGTGCCGCCTCGGGCGCCTCGGGTGCGGGCACCTCCTCGGAGGCGGTCACCGTCTCCTGCGGGCGCTCTGCCACGGCAACAGGTGCTGCGGGCATGGGGGGATCGGGCTTGATCTCGGGGGTGGCGTTCTCGGTGGCGACAGGCTCGCCTGCGGTATTTTCCGCCGCAGCACCTTGGTCTGCCTCCAGCTGTGCGCGCAGCTGCTGCATGACAAGATCTGCCTCGCTCATGTCAAATTTGCTCTGTTCGCTCATCGCATTCCCCTCCTTTACTAAAAGTTTTGATCTTGTTCGGTTTCAATTATTTGCTTCCCTTGCGTTGCTGATATGCCGCCTCGCAAAGCAGCACGGCGGCGGCAGTGGACACATTAAAGGAATTGACCTGTCCGTACATCGGAATGGATACGACAAAATCACTTTTCTTGCGCACCAGCTCCGACACGCCCGCACCCTCGCTGCCAAGCACGATGGCGGCGGGCACATTCATATCGGTCTCGCGGAAATCGGTGCCGCCCGCCTCGGCGGCAAAGACCCACACGCCCGCCTTTTTCAGCTGCTCCACAGTGGCGGCAATATTGGTGACCTTGGCAATGGCAAGATGCTCGATGGCGCCTGCAGATGCCTTGGTAACAACGGGGGTAAGCCCC
>CAZOWH010000173.1:0-4133 GCA_964583425.1 uncultured Lachnospiraceae bacterium | reverse complement strand
ACCAATGCCGCTGTGAGCTCCTCCTTGGTGTAGCAGCGTTCGGTCTGCTCCTCGTCGGTGCGGGTGTAGGTGCCATCCTCGTTTTCCGAAAATACCGAAAGATAAAAACGGCAAAGCCCACTTTCCCTTCGGTATTCGTTTTGCCAACCGCAGTAGCAATGCTCATCCTCTAAAATATAGGCGTTGTCGGCAAACACGTGCTCAAATTTATAGGGGGTGTTTACGTCAAACAAAAAAATGCCGTTGGGGTCAAGGTAGTTGTGCACCAACGCAAAGCAGCGGTCAAGATCGCCGTCGCCCGTGAGGTAATTGACGCAATCCAGCGTGCTGACGACGGCACCGACGGTGCCGTACAGCTCAAAATCGCGCATATCCTGATTTAAAAAGAGAATGCCGCTCTCGCCCGCCTCGCTTTTGCGATCAAAGGCGCGGGAGAGCATATCCGCACTGCCGTCCACGCCGATCATGTCATAGCCGCGTCGTGCCAGCTCCACCGTCATTTTACCCGTGCCGCAGCCAAGGTCAAGCACCAGCGAGGGAGTAAGCCCCGCGCGGCGAAACGCCGCCTCATAAAACGTGGCAAACGCGCCGTAATCCACGTCACCGTTCAGTGCATCGTAAACGGCGGCAAGCGCCTCATAAGCCTCCATGCCCGGTATCCTCCTGTGCGACAGATTTGATATACTTTTATATTTTAGCCGATTTATTCTATAAAGTAAAGTGTTTTTTGGAAAATTCCGCAAAAATGCGGTCTATGTCGCCCGCGCCCATCACCACAAGCAGGTCGCCGGGGGCAAGCTCGCGGGCAAGCGCTGCGGCGGTATCCCCCATGCCGCCGGCATAGGTGGCACGCTCACCCACGCCCGCAGCAAGGCGCGCGGCGCTCATGCCAAGGGTATCCTTTTCCCGCGCCGCGTAAATATCGGCAATGAATACACGGTCAGCTGCCCGCAGTGCCGCTGTGATCTCGGTAAAGAACGCCGCCGTGCGCGAGTAGGTGTGGGATTGAAAAAGGGCGAACACGCGTCCGCCGAGTGCCATTTGGCGCGCTGCCGCAAGGGTGGCAGTGATCTCACTTGGGTGGTGCGCATAATCGTCAAACACACGCGCGCCGCAAAAAATACCGCGGTATTCCATGCGCCGCCGCGCTCCCCGAAAGCTGCCGAGCGCCACCAGAATATCGGAGGCGGGCACGCCCGAAAGGTCGGCGGCAGCTGCCGCCGCCAGCGCGTTTGTTACGTTGTGCATGCCTGCCACTCCAAGCGAGACGCGCCCCACAGCGCCGTGCGGTGTGACAAGATCAAAGCTTGCCATGCCACCCTGCAGGGTGAGGTGATCGGTACGGTAATCGGCATCGGGCTCAAGTCCGAAGGTCACGCGCGGGAGATCCTTTCGTATGGCGGCAGAAAGTGTCCCGTCCGCAGCAGGCAGTATCACGCTTTTCGACATGTCTGCAAACGCACCGAAGGAGGCAAGGAGCGCATCTTTATCCTTGAAAAAGTCCACGTGGTCCAGCTCGGCGTTCAGTATCACAGCAAGTGTTGGGGGCAGGGAAAGAAAGGAGTTGCCGTATTCACACGCCTCATAAATAAAATCGTTGCCGCCACCCACTGCAAAGGGCGCGCCTACATGCCGCATCACGGCACCGCAAATCACGTTGGGTGCACGTCCTGCCGTGTGAAGGATCTCCCCCAGCATGGCTGTAACCGTGCTTTTGCCGTGGCTGCCCGCCACGCCGATACGCGTGGGGTAGCTGTGCATGAGGTAGCCGAGGTAATCGGCGCGGGAAAAAAGCGGTAAGTCAAGGCGGCGGGCAGCAAGGTATTCGGGGTTATCCGCGGCGATCGCCAGCGTGTAGATCACGGCATCAAATTCCGCCATTTGTGCGGCATCGTGTCGGGGAAACACGCCAATGCCCGCGCGGCGCAGCCGCGCGGTGTTTTCGTTTTCTGCAATATCCGAGCCTGCCACCGAAAAGCCCCGCGCGCGCGACAGGAGCGCGAGGGCACACATGTGTATGCCCCCAATGCCGATAAACCACAGGCTTTTCTTACCTTGCAGTGCCGCTTCAATTTCGGCAGGGGTGTGGCGTGTATTGTTAAGAGACATGTCATTTCCTCCTCATTTTGTACAAATATTGTCGGGAAATACGGTATTTTTACGGACTTTTTCACGAAATACACACAGACCTATTGAATAACTTCCACAAAAACACTTTATACTAAAACCATGTAAGAAATGCCATGTATAGGTACAAAAACTTCAAGGAGGCAATAAAAATGCAGATCACAGATATTAAAGTTCGCAAATTGTTTGACGAGGGCCCGATGAAAGCCGTTGTCTCTGTTACCTTTGACAGCCAGCTGGCTGTGCACGATATCAAGGTTATCCACGCAAGAGACCGCTTTTTTATCGTAATGCCCAGCCGCAAAAATCCCGATGATACCTATCGCGATATCGTACACCCCATCAATGCACAGTTCCGCGCAACTCTTGAGGACGCCGTGATCGCCGCGTATGAGGAGGCAGTTGCAGCTGCCGCCGAGGCACCCGTTGAGGAGGAGCTTTCCGAGGGCGTTGAGCCCGCACCGGTGGTGTAAAACAAAATGAGGGCGACCTGCAAAGCAGGTCGCCCTATTTTTTGTAGCTTTAGCCAAAACAAAGCACCGCTTGAGGGGGGAAATGAATGCGCGGAGCTGCCATAGCCTTCTCCAGAGGGGGAAGGCTGAAAATCGCGGCGCGGTATGTACGCAACCAATCCGCCCGTGTCATCCTGAGCGTAGCCGAACCCGTAGGGCAACGCCTGCGGCGTTGGGATCTCGGACGGGCGAAAGGGGTTATGTGCAAACAAACCGCCGAAAACGCTTGTTGCGTTTTCGGAGATCCATTCGGGTTTCTTTGTTGAAACCCTCAGGATGACAAAGGAGGGTGCGCTTCACGTTTATAATCAGTCCCGTGTGAGAAGGTCGGCGGCGAGAATGGCATCCTTTTCCGCAAGGATATCCTCGCTGAATACTGCTGTCTCAAGGCTTTTGATGCCAACACGGTCGATCGTTTTGCCAAAGCGTTCCTTTTGGTAGCCGTTTTGGCGGAACCACAACAGGCATTTTTCAAGAATGGGCATGACCTCATCTTCACTTACCAAGCGAGAGAACGCGGTACCCATGCGGCAATGCTTGCCCCACGTGCCGCCCACAAAAATGCGGTAACGGGGTGCGGTTTCCTTTGCCACGGCACCAAAGGGGCACTTGCCCGTGCACATGCCGCAATCCCGACAAAGGGCGCGGTCGATCTGCAGCTTTTCCTCCCGCAGCGTTGCCGCCTTCATGGGGCAGGTCTTTTCTACGGCACATGCCTTACAGCCACGGCAAAGCTCGGCAGTATAAACGGGCGTTTTGCACCCCTCTACACCAAAGTCGTTTAAGGAGGGCTTGATGCAGCTGTTGGGGCAGCCGCCGATGCCGATCTTGAATTTGTGCGGCAGTGTTACGCCGCGCCAGCCCTCATAATAGGCTTTATGTATGTCTTTTGCCAGCCCTTGTGTATCGATATTTCCAAACACGCAGGTCGTGCCCTTGCAGGCGGTAATGGGGCGGATCTTGGCACCCGTGCCGCCGAAGGCGAGCCCGTGTGCCGCGGCAAACGCCTCCGCCTTTTCAATGCTTTCAAAGGCAATGCCGGGAATTTCCACGGTTTGGCGTGAGGTGCAGATCAGCTTGCCGCTGCCAAATCTTTCGGCAAGCTCCGCGAGGGCGGCAAAATCCGCGGCGGTAAATACCGTGCCTGTGGGTACCACACGCCCCGAAAACAGCTCGGTGCCGCGGTTGCGCAAAAAGCCGCGCGCCTTTACCTTCATCAATTCCTCAGGTCTTATCATAAAAAGGTCTCCTTTTACACAGTGTAATCGTATGATTTAAGTTTATCACTTTTGCTTTTCCTTGTCAACAACTTGCGAAAAAAGCAAATTCCGTATTGACAAGCACATGCTTTTGTGCTAAAATTTTATTGTAATCTATCAGCAAAGGAGATTTTTCCGATGAAAAGAATCACCACCATCGAAACCAAGGATATTGCAAAGACCGTAAAGACCGGCGGCTGCGGCGAGTGCCAGACCTCTTGCCAGTCTGCTTGCA
>CAZOWH010000172.1:0-4156 GCA_964583425.1 uncultured Lachnospiraceae bacterium | reverse complement strand
AGCTTGGCATCGTCCTCACAGTCGCCGTGCGAGATAAAGACGTGACCCGTTGCGGGATTTTTGGCAAGCAGCTTGTATTTTTCAGCCATTGCCGCGATCGATTTCTTGCGACCGTGCGCGGTGCCGGTCTTTACCAGCTTGCCCTCGTCATCCACGTGCATGACGGGCTTGATGTGGAGTGCGTTGCCGATGAGCGCCGTGGTGGGGCTCACTCTGCCGCCGCGCTTGAGATACACAAGGTTATCCACCGTAAACCAATGGCAAAGCCCGGGGCGAACCTCCTCCACGTATTGGGCAACCTCCTCAATGGTGGCACCCTCCTTTGCCTTCAGCACGGCAAGGTAAACAAGCAAGCCCTCGCCTGCCGACGCACAAAGAGAATCAAATGCTATGATCTTGCGGTCGGGATATTTTCCGCGCAGCTCCTCAGCGGCGATGCGGGCGGCATTGAAGGTGTTGCTGATGCCCGAGGAAAAGCCGATGTAGAGCACGTCAAGCCCCTCGTCAAGCACCTTGCTGAAGGATTCTGCGAAGGTCTCGGTATTGATGGCGGCGGTTTTGGCAACGCCACCGTCGCGCATTTTTTGATAGAATTCCTTGGTGGGCATGTCGCTGTTCCCGTATTCTTTTTCGGAATCGTTAAAGCGGAATGTGAGGCTTTCACAGTGAACGCCCCACTCTGCCAGCAGGGCAGGGGAGATATCACAACCGGAGTCGGTGATTATTTTGAAGGTATTGTTTTGCATGCGGATGCAACCTCCTATAGTTTTCTTTTTTATTGTTGCCATAATATGACATCATATTATATTATACTGTATTGTGCCCGCAAAGTCAATCAAAAGCCCGTCAAATCTTACTATACTTTTCGATTTGTAACAGTAGAATTTCAAAAAAAGACTCTACTGACGGTAGAAATGCCGCAATGGTAGCGAAAAATCGCGGGTTTTACTTGCTTTTTTGCGCAAAATATGGTATGCTGATAAAAAGAACGGTAGAGAGGAGAGCCTTTTGTGCTAAAGAACATTATTGCCCAAAATATAGCAGAATTACGCCGCAATAACAATATGACACAGCTTGAGCTTGCCGAACGCCTTAATTACAGCGACAAGGCGATCTCCAAGTGGGAGCGAGGAGAATCACTCCCCGATGTGGCGGTGCTCAAAAACATAGCGGATATTTTTTTGGTGACGGTGGACTATCTTTTGGAGGAAACACACAAAAAATCAGCGCCGTCCGCAGCACAAACTGTAACGCGCAAGCGTCGCCGCGGCGTGATTGCCTGGCTTGGTGTGCTGATGGTATGGATGATCGCTACCATTGCCTTTGTGGCGGTGCAGCTTGCGATTTCGGAGATCGGTCGCTCATGGCTTACCTTTGTGTGGGCAATTCCCGCTTCCATGGTGGTGTGGCTGGTCATGAATTCGATCTGGTTCAACCGTCGCCGGAATTATCTTATCGTATCGCTCCTGATGTGGACTTTGCTCGGTGCAACGCACATCACCCTGCTTGTATGGGGAATGAACATTTGGCTGGTATATTTGCTGGGAATTCCCGCGCAGATCATCATCTTTTTGTGGTCGGGCGTGACGATCAAGCCGAAAAATACATAAGATATTAACATATAGAAAAAGAGACCGTGAGGTGCATGCGCCTCACGGTCTCTTTTTACAATATTGAAGAGTGTCCTTTACTCGACCACAAAAATAAAATGGTAGATATCCTGACCGCCGTCGATCTCAAAAAGCTCGGTACGGGGGTAGGTTTTTTTGACAAATTCACGCACGGCATCCATATCTGCGGCACTTGCATCCTTGCCGCAGATCGCGATGATCACCTCACGGTCGGTCATATCGATGGCGCCAAGCAGCTCGCATGCGGCGCCTGCCACGGTTTTGTCATCGGCAAGCATTTCCTTCCCCGCAAAGCCGATATAATCGTTTTTCGCGATATCCAGCCCACCGAGTCGCGAGTCGCGTACCGATTGCGTGACCATGGCTGTAACAACACCTGCCATTGCCTCGTTGAGGCTTGCCTCAATGAGATCGGCATCGTCGCTTTCGAAATCCAGCATGGTGAGCGCTGCGTAACCGTCACCAATGGTCTTGCTGCCGAGCACACGTACATCTGCTTGGCTGTAGAGCTCCGCTGCCTGACGAGCGGTCAGCACAATATTACTGTTGTTGGGCAACACATAGATCGTATCGGCATTTACCTCGTCAAATGCGGCGAGAAAATCCTCGGAGGAGGGGTTCATGGTCTGCCCACCCTCCACGATGACGTCTGCACCGAGCGAGAGAAAGGTCTCCTTGATCCCGGCACCCGCGGCAACCGCGACCACGCCAAACGCCTTATGCTCCTGCTTTTTCGGCTTTTCGGGGGCAAAGCGATTTTCTATCTTGGTCTCGCTGTGCTGCAGCGCCATATTCTCTACCTTCAGCGTTAAAAACTCGCCGTATTTTTGGCAATGCGCAAGAATGCTGCCGGGGGTCATCGTGTGCACATGTACCTTAATGATGGTGCCTGTCTTAAAGCACACGATCGACTCGCCGCCCATGGCGGCAAGCTCGTTTGCCACAGTTTCAGCAGGGAACGCATCGGCATCCACCTTGCTGTTTTGCAGCTGCAGCAAAAACTCGGTGCAGTAGCCGAATTCCATCACGCTGTCTGCGGTAAAGGCGGAGAGATCGGGGGCGGTGGCGGTAGGGGCAGGTGTACTTTTTGCCATGTCCTCTACCTTCTCGCCGTGCAGGATCCTATTCATGCCCTCAATGACGTAAACAAGCCCTGCGCCGCCGCTGTCAATGACGCCCGATTCCTTGAGGATGGGCAACAGATCGGGGGTGCGCCCGAGAGAGTCGTGCATTTCCTTGATAAAGTCGGAAAAGAAATCCTCAAGAGTGCTTTTCTCTGTGATGCGGGAAACAGCGTATTCGGTTGCCTCGCGCGCCACGGTGAGGATCGTACCCTCGGTGGGGGTCATAACGGCACTGTATGCCTGCTTGACGCCTGCCTGAAATGCCTTGCCGAGCGCTGCGGCATCGGCACGCTCCACATCCTCAAGTCCCTTGGCAATGCCCGCAAACAGCTGCGAAAGAATGACGCCCGAGTTGCCGCGTGCACCAAGCAGCATGCCGCCTGCAAGCTTATTCGCAATATAGGAAATCGAATCGGAGGCGACATCACGCAGCACCGCGTCGCCGCCCTCCATCGTCAGCGACATGTTATCACCCGTGTCACCGTCGGGAATGGGGAATACGTTCAGGTCGTTGACCACTTGTGCGTTGGCGCGGAGATTGCCCGCACCGCCGCGAACCATATCGGCGAAGAGTGCGCCGCTCAGTTCATAAGTTGCCATTATGTTCTCCTTGCAATCAAATTGAAGATCAAATCGCCATTTCTACTTTTTTGCCGAAGCACCAGGCACCAATGGCATCGGGACCGATGCAAACGCCCACGATGGGGCCGATGTAATAGATATAGGCATCCTTGAAGCCAACCTTTTCGATCAGCTCGCGGCGCAGATACTCGGCATCCTCGGCACAGTCTGCGTGTGCGATGAACACGGTCTGCTCGGCAGGGTCGATCACGGCTTCCTTGGTAAGCTCCACGAGCTTATCGAGCGACGCCTTACGCCCCTTGACCTTCATGATCGGTACGTTTTGACCGTTGTAATCGGAAATGATGATGGGCTTTACGCCAAGCAGGTTTCCAAAAAATGCGGCAGAGCCCTTGACACGTCCGGATTTTTTCAGCATGTCGAGCGATCCGACGGTAACGAACTGGTTGATGTAGTGCTTTTTCTCCTCCACGGCGGCAACGATCTCATCTACGGTTTTGCCCTCGTTTCGAAGCTGTGCGGCGTAAACGGTAAGCAGCCCCTCGCCGATCGAGCAGTTGGTGGAGTCGATACAGCGAATGGTGGCGTTGGGATATTTTTCAAGCAACTGCTTTGCTACAATATTGCCTGTGTTTACTGAGCTGGACATGGGAAGCGCGCAACCGACATAGATCACAGCGTAGCCGGCCTCGATCGCTGCGGTGAAGGACTGCTCAAACTCTGTCATAGGCACCTGTGTGGTCATAATGCGCTTACCGTCTCGGCGGATCTTTGCGTAGAGCGCGAGAATGTGCGCGGTGTCGTTGAGGTCGGCGGGTA
>CAZOWH010000171.1:0-4159 GCA_964583425.1 uncultured Lachnospiraceae bacterium | reverse complement strand
TTTGGCAGATGCCCCTGTTTTTATTTTTTCGGGAAAACAATTTATTTCCAAGCGGCGGGACAGGTACGGTGCGATTTGAACCATTCCCATTCCTTTAACACACGATCATCGTTACTGCATACCACACGCACGCCCGTTCCGTCTGCCACAACGGTGATGCTACCGTTCATGGAGGCAAAGGTTCCCGCATCGTAATCCACGCACCTTGTCGTCACATATACCTTGTCGGTATAGGGTGCAATACGGTCAACAAACGCCTGCGTTGGGAACTGATTGGCATCGGTATCGGTGTACTCCGCGCTTCCCGCGCAGCAGCAAACGCACACGTACTCGGGCTTGATAACCGACAACAGTGTATCCGACGAGGAGGTTTTAGAGCCGTGATGCGCCGCCTTGTAAAGCGTGACCTCGGGCAACGTGTTCATTTCCACAAGATACTCCTCGCCATCCTCCTCAAGGTCACCCGTGAAGAGATAGTTATAGCTGCCGTAGGTAAAGAGCGTGCAGACCGAATAGTCGTTTTCGCTTTCCGCCTCGTTATAATAATAGTAGCTGTCGAGAATGGTCATCGTGGCACCGTTTGCAAGCGTAAACACATTCTTATCCTGTTCAATGCACTGTGCGGCAGTGTAGTGCGTGGCACCCGCCGCGATCTCGGCATCACGCTCCGCAAGGTAACGGCTGTACATGTTGGTGCCCTTGTCCTCTTGATTGGTCAGCGCAAAATCAATGATCACCTCACACTCGTAAAGGTCAAAGATACTGCCGTCGGTTACGGTAAAGCCTGCATAGTGATCCTGATGCGCATGGGTAACGATCACATATTCAAGCTTGCCATCGGTTACATACTGATTGATGTACTCCGCGATCACAGGCACGCTTGAGGAGCGCGAGCCCGCATCAATGAGGATATCGGTATCCCCCGCCTTAATGTAGGTGCAATCACCCGTGTATTTGTTGCCAAGCTCCATAAAATGTACCTGAAAGTCACCCGATACCAGCGCGGGCGGCGCCTCATCACTGGTAAAATTGCGTGAATCGTAGATAGCGGCGCCCAAAACGCCGACCGCAAGACCGAACAAAAGACTGACAATGCACAACAAAACGGTCAACGGTGCTGAAAATTTTTTACTGCGTTTAGCCATTGCGCCCATCCTCCTCTATTGCGGTTACCGTGAATACACGGATACGTTTGATCACGCCGTTTGGCGCATTCTCGCCGAATTTAAGAGCATCCACCGTATAAGTAATGGTGTAAACACCCTCCTTGTCGGTGGGAATGATATAGCGCCCCTCGGCATCCTTTTCAAGATCTGTTTCAACGATAAGCTTGCCCGAAACATCCATGCCGAAGCAATAGGCTTCCACGCCTTCCTCGGTATAAAGATAGGTTGCGCCCGCCTCACTCGACACATCAAGCGCAAAGCTTGTTTCGCCCTTCAAAACAAAACGGTCGTTTTTAAACAGCTGTAAGCAGACAAGCGCGCCCACCGCTACACCGATTACCACAGCCACCAGCATTGCAAGCTTGGTTGCGGTATGCGGCTTTTTAAAGCCCTTTTTGGCATACCGTTTGGCACTCTTTTCAAAATCCTTTGCCATACTGCCCCTCCTTATGAAAATTTGATACCATTATTATACTGGACTGCTCGCCGACTTGTCAAGAACGTAATTTACGCACGCACTCAAAAAGCACAAATTTTTCTCTTAAGCACTCCGTTAGCCTTCTCCAAGGAGAAGGTGGCAGCCGAATAGCTGACGGATAAGGAGGGCGAGGATACGCTGTGTTTGCTATGGCTACACAAGGAATTGTTTTACCCCCAAAAATTAGAACAAACAAAACACTACCTTCTCTCTCCTCATCCGCCTCGGCTACGTTCGGCGCCTTCCCCACTGGGGAAGGCTAACGTAATGCAGTGCCCCAAGGAAAAGGCTAAATTGCACCATACCACAATATATTCAACTCAAAAAAATTAAGCATACGCTCGTATGCATTTACACACCTATCCGAATTTGTGTCTTATAATGACCTCGAAAACATAAAACAACGGGGAAAATATGGAAAACAATCAAACAAAGCATTGAAATCCGAATTTTTGGCGCGTATTGATCATATCAGCGCTTCGATAGACGATCTCTATCCTATGACAGACTTGTATTCTACATGAATTATGAGCTGATGTTCAGCAATATATTGGAGCAACAGGAGGAAGGCGTTCTCCAGCACGCCTACGATAAAGCATGCTGCATTTAACCGATCATATTGCGGCACTGCGCACGGAGGTCAACGCACTGCATCATACCTATCAATAGCTGATAAAATAAAAAATTGTTTAAAGTTTTGGGCGAGGGAGTTGGAATTTGCCCGCTGCAGGCGGGCAAAGGAAGAGGGAGAGGACTTTTTCAAAAGTCCTCTCCCTCTTCCCTTTTCACCTTCTCGTTCTCGCCTTATTTCCTATACTTTGCAAGGAAATCAGCGCTCATCTTGAGGCTGTTAAAGGGTGTGCCGTGGAACGCGTTATCCTGCTCTACTACGTAATACTTCACACCGATCTTTTCAGCGGTTGCCATGATCTTATCCCACGCAAGATTGCCGTAGCCAATCTCCGCCATCCAAGGCAGATTTTTGCCGTCCTCCTGCTTGAGGTAAAGATCCTTCAGGTGCAGAATATCGATGCGACCTGCAAGCTTTTCCATCCAATCGGTCACATCAGCACCGCCACCCGCTACCCAGCAGGTATCCAGCACAAACGAGGTGTTTTTGGGGTCAAGCTCCTCGTAAAGCAGATCCATAATGGTCTTAAAGCCATCGATACGCACAAACTCAAAGCTGTGGTTGTGATAGGTCAGCTTAAAGCCATTCTTTGCATAGACCTCGGCAGCCTTGTTAAAGTCACTGATAAATTTCTTCAGCTCTGCAAAATCGGTGCGGGACTCCTTGGGCATGCCGCCAATACCAATATTGGTGGTACCCCACATACGGTGCAGCTCCATGACCTCCTCATAGTCGTTTAAAACCTTTTTGGTGGTATAGTGCGTGCCCACAATGGATAAGCCGTTCTTTTTCAAAAGCTCACCAAAGAGCGCCGCATCAAAGGGTGCTTCGCCCGCAGTCTGCACCTCGGTATAGCCGAGATCATGTAGGTTTTTAAAGGCGAGATCCGCAAAATCGGGATCCTTCATATAATCGCGAATGGTGTAAAGCTGTACGCCAAGATTTTTAAACATAACAATGCCCTCCTGTTATTGCTTTCACCCCATTGTATCACATTGGGGTGAGATATGCAAGTGATTTACCGTATTTTTTTACAGCGTTGCCGCCATCACTGCCTTGATGGTGTGCATGCGGTTTTCCGCCTCGTCAAATACGATCGAGCGGTTACTTTCAAATACGCCGTCGGTCACCTCCATACAGTCGATGCCGAATTTATCGAAGATCTGCTTGCCAACCGTGGTTTTCAGGTCGTGGAACGCGGGCAGACAGTGCATAAAGCGACACTGCGGACCGGCAATATCCATCAGCTTTTCGGTCACACGGTAGGGGGTCAGCGCCTCAATGCGCTCCTGCCATACGTTGTCGGGCTCGCCCATCGAGACCCACACATCGGTATAGATCACGTCGGCATCCTTCACAGCCTCCTCGGGAGACTTGATAAATTCAAGCGTTGCACCCGTTTCGGCGGCGATCTCACGGCAGGTGGCGATCAGCTCGGCATTCGGGAAGTAGGCGGCAGGTGCGCACGCCACAAAGTGCATGCCCATCTTGGCGCAGCCCACCATCAAGGAGTTGCCCATGTTGTAGCGGGCATCTCCCATATAAACCAGCTTTTTGCCCGCAAGCGTACCAAAATGCTCACGAATGGTGAGGAAATCGGCAAGGATCTGGGTGGGGTGGTACTCGTTTGTGAGGCCGTTCCAAACGGGCACGCCTGCGTATTTTGCAAGCTCCTCTACGATCTCCTGACCGTAGCCGCGGTACTCGATGCCATCAAACATGCGACCGAGCACACGCGCGGTATCGGCAATGCTTTCCTTTTTGCCGATCTGCGAGCCCGTGGGATCGAGATACACGGCATGCATGCCAAGGTCGGTTGCCGCCACCTCAAAGGCGCAGCGGGTACGGGTGCTGGTCTTTTCAAAGATCAGCGCAATGCTCTTA
>CAZOWH010000170.1:0-4175 GCA_964583425.1 uncultured Lachnospiraceae bacterium | reverse complement strand
GCGCCATGGTGGTGGGGATCCCCAATGTGGGAAAATCCTCGTTGATTAATTTACTGGGCGGTACCAAAAAGGCGCGCGTGGAAAACCGACCGGGTGTAACGCTGACCCCGCAATGGGTCACCACCAAGGAGGGGCTGGATCTTATGGATATGCCCGGCGTGCTGTGGCCGCGCTTTGATGACCGCGAGACCGGCGAAAATCTTGCCATTACAGGCGCCATCAAGGATGATGTGGTAGAGGTTGAAACACTTGCCGTGGCGCTTTGTCATAAGCTGCGCCACCGTTACCCTGCCCTGCTTGCCGAGCGCTATAAAATGGACGTGACAACCGTTACGGGTGACTTGACCGACTATGAGCTCTTTGAGACGATCGGCAAAAAACGCGGATTTCTTGTGAGTGGCGGCGAGATCAATACCGAGCGCACTGCCAACATGCTGCTGGATGAATTCCGCGCCGCCAAGATCGGGCGTATTACGCTCGACACGCTGCCGAAGGGAGACTGACATGCTGACCTACGAATTGGAAGCCGCGCTGGAACAAGAGGGCTACACCGCCGTTTGCGGCGTGGATGAGGCGGGGCGCGGACCGCTTTGCGGTCCTGTTGCCGCGGCTGCTTGCATATTACCCACGGGCTTGGTGATCGAGGGCTTGAACGATTCAAAAAAGCTTTCCGAAAAAAAGCGCGAGCAGCTTTTTGATGAAATTTGCGAAAAAGCCATTGCCTACTCCGTGGTGCTGGGCAGCGTGGAGGAGATCAACGAGACCGATATCCTCTCCACCACGCTACACGCCATGCGCCGTGCCATTAAGGGCTTATCCGTGAAAGCTGATTTTGCTTTGATCGACGGCAATCAGACCCGCGGCTTTACACTCCCCTGCCGCGCCGTGGTACACGGTGATGCGGTCTCGCCCAGCATTGCAGCCGCCTCGATCCTTGCTAAGGTCACGCGTGACCGTCTTTGCCTTGAGCTGGATGCCGCGCATCCCGAATACGGTATAGCCAAGCACAAGGGGTACGGCACCAAGGATCACATGGAGGCGCTGCGGAAATACGGTCCGTGCGAAATCTACCGCACCAAATTTATTCGTTTTCTCGATAAAGAATAAGCATGAAAATATACAGTAAGCAGGAGATCGGCAAAAGGGGCGAGCGCCTTGCCGCGCGTTTTTTGCGACGTGCGGGCTACCGCGTGGTAGCCCGCAACAAGCATTTCGGTAAAAACGAGCTTGATCTGGTGGTCAAGGACAAGGCGTATCTTGTGTTTGTTGAGGTAAAGGCACGAACTGCGGAGGGCTTGGAAGCATTTGTGGCACGCCCTGCGGAAGCGGTGGATCGCGAAAAGCGACAGCATACCGTGAGCGCAGCGATTACTTATCTTAAGGAAAACCCCACTACGCTTTGCCCGCGCTTTGATGTGGTGGAGGTCTATCTTGACCGCGCAAATCGCTTGCACCTCTTAAAGATCAATCATATTATCGATGCGTTTTCCGTAAACGGAAGACCGCGACACTGACAAAGAAATATTAAGGATATTACATAAAGGAGTTCCCTATGAAATTTCAAAGCACACGTGATTCAAGCGCCGCAAAATTTACCGCGGCACAGGTGATCAAGCAGGGTCTTGCCGCAGATGGCGGTCTGTTTGTTCCCGAAAGCATTCCCACACTGACAAAGACCGATATTGAGGCGCTTTGCAAGATGGATTATCCTGCACGCGCAGCAACCGTGCTTGGTAAATTCTTGACCGATTACACTGCCGAGGAACTGCTGACAGACTGTAAGGCTGCGTATGCCGACACCTCGTTTGTGGGTGGTGCCGCTCCTCTTCACAAGCTGGATGATACCATGCATGTCATGGAGCTTTGGCACGGTCCCACCGCTGCCTTTAAGGATATGGCGTTGCAGATCATGCCGCGTCTGCTTTCCCGTGCACTGGTGAAAACCGGTGAGGAGCGCACGGCGCTGATCCTGGTTGCCACCTCGGGTGATACCGGTAAGGCGGCACTGGAGGGCTATAAGAATATTGACCACATTAAAATGATGGTATTTTATCCCGTAGACGGTGTTAGCACTGTGCAGAAGCTGCAGATGCAGACCCAAACCGGTGATAACGTGAATGTAACAGCCATCAAGGGCAACTTTGACGATGCACAGACCGGTGTTAAGAAGATCTTTTCCGATTCTGCCGTTGCCGCAAGGCTTGACAAAAACGGTTACTTCCTTTCCTCTGCCAACTCCATCAACTGGGGGCGTCTTGCACCGCAGATCGTTTATTATGTTTCTGCATACTGCGATCTCCTTTCTGCCGGCGAGATCAAGTATGGCGATAAGATCAATGTGACCGTGCCTACCGGAAACTTTGGCAATATTTTTGCCGCATATCTTGCAAAGCTTATGGGGCTGCCGATCGACCGCTTGGTCTGTGCTTCCAACAAAAACAATATCCTGACCGACTTTTTGGCAACGGGCACCTATGACCGCAACCGCGATTTCTATCTTACTATGTCCCCCTCTATGGATATTCTCATTTCGAGCAATCTGGAGCGCCTTTTGTACTTTGTAGCAGGTGCCGAAAAGACCACCTATTATATGAAGCAGCTATCCCAAAACGGCGCTTATACCGTGGATGCCGCCACCAAGGCAGCCATTGCAGAGAATTTCTGCGGCTACTTTGCAGATGAGGAGGCAACTGCTGCTACCATTCGCGCTACCATGGATCAGCATAGCTATTTGATCGATACGCATACCGCGGTTGCCGTCAGTGCGGCTGAACAGTATGTAAAGGCTACGGGCGACAAAAAGCCCATGGTCATTGCCTCTACCGCCAGCCCTTACAAGTTTGCCGCCGATGTGTACACTTCTCTTTACGGTGAGGCGCCCACCTCTCCCCTTGCGGCACTCGACGCGCTTTCTGAAAAAACGGGCGTTGAGATCACCTATCCTCTGCGCGGGATCGGCGAGCGAAAGGTACGCTTTACCAACGTGGTAGATGCTGTCGATATGCAGGCAGCTATGTTTGAATATCTACAGCAGTAAAAGGGTATAAAAGATGGAGTTGCTTGCTAAAAAGCAAGCAACTCCTGTGATTTAAACAAAATTAGTCCTTCTTTGCTTTAAATGTGGCGCAAACTGTATCGGTGCTGGAGGTTGCAAAGCTGGGACCAACCGCGATCTTAGCTGCGGTGCAATGGCAATCACCCTGGTGATATTGGCAGTTCTTTACATCGCAGCTGATGCCCTCATTGATCTGCTCACAGCATTTTTCATTTCTTTCCATCATGTGCTTTTATTCTCCTTTCAAAGGGATAGTATTAGCATGTGCCGTATCCTGTTTTTTATTCTTGAATTTTTTTGAAAGGAGCCATCATGTCCCTGTTTACCATTGCTGATCTGCATTTGTCCGCCGCCGGCGACCACCCAATGGATGTGTTCGGCTCGCGTTGGAAGGATTATACAAATAAGATCGTAAAAAATTGGCGTGCTGTTGTTGGCGACCGTGACACCGTGATCATTCCCGGTGACATCTCTTGGGCAATGAACTTAAGGGAGGCGCGCGAGGATTTTGCCCTCATTGATTCCCTGCCTGGAAAAAAGCTACTGGGAAAGGGCAACCACGATTTTTGGTGGGATACTGCCACCAAATGCGGCAATTTTTTTGCGGAATGCGGTTTTCAAACGCTTTCCCTGCTCTATAATAATGCTTATGTGGTTGAGGATTTTATCGTTTGCGGCACACGCGGCTGGTTTCTTGAAAAAAATCAACAGATCACCGTGGGTGACGTGGATTACGAAAAGATCATGAACCGCGAGCTCCAGCGCTTAAAGTTGAGCCTTGATATGGCAAAAAAATTACAAGCGGGCGAGCATCAAGACAAGGAAATTGTGGTCTTTTTGCATTTTCCGCCGCTGTGGGGAGACTTTATTTCCACCGAAATGCTTGGTATCTTAGAGGCTTACGGCGTGCGGCGCTGTTACTTTGGGCATATCCACGGTACTTATCACGTGCCGCCCGTTCTAGCGTATCGCGATCTTTCCTTGTTTTTGGTCTCTTCTGATTATCTTGATTTTGTGCCGCGAAAGATTTTGCCCATCTAAAAGACGCATTTATATTTATATATTATTTTATGTTATTTTATGGAAAAGACTTGACAAAACAAGACAAAATCGTTACAAT
>CAZOWH010000169.1:0-4222 GCA_964583425.1 uncultured Lachnospiraceae bacterium | reverse complement strand
GATCGCTCCACACCGATGATCCTGCAAAAATGCTGCCACGATCTTGATATTCTGCAATGGCTGATCGGCACCAAGTGCACCCGTGTGCAGAGCTTTGGCACGCTCTCCTACTTCACCAAGGAGAACTGCCCCGAGGGTGCACCGCTGCGCTGCACCGACGGCTGCCCCGCAAAGGGCACCTGCCACTACCATGCCGAAAAGGTATATCTTGCCGAGGATTGCCGCAGCTGGATGCAAAGCGCCGCCGCCAAGAAACCGAATCCCACAAAGGAGGATATCATGGAGGCGCTCCGCACAAACGAGTACGGCAGATGCGTATTCCAAACCGATAACAACGTGGTTGACCATCAGGTGGTAAATATGGAGTTTGAGGGCGGCGTAACCGCAAGCCTTTCAATGGCCGCCTTCAACGACGGCGGGCGCGATATCTACGTGATGGGCACCGACGGCACGCTCCACGGCAAAATGAAGAATCCCTTCTTTACCTACTTCTCCTTTAAAACCGGAAAAACCACACAGGTTCCCGTTGTCAACCCCGCCCAAAACGGCGAGCACTTCGGCGGCGGTCACGGCGGCGGTGATCAGGGCATCATGTCCGCCTTCTTCTCCCGCATGCAAGGCACTTACACGGGTAAATCGATCAGCTCGCTGCGCCAGTCGGTTGACAATCACCTGATGGCGTTTGCTGCAGAGGAATCTCGCCTTAACGGCACCGTGGTTACCATGACCGAATACTGTGATAGGCTGAACGAAAAGCTCAAAAAGCAATAATATCTCAAAAAAGCGGTGTCAATGACACCGCTTTTTCAATTTATGGTTGACAAATCTCTCCTTTTAGTATAAAATTTTAACAGATTATTTTTTTGAGGTACATACATGATTTGTAATTCTATTTTGGAAGCACTCGGCAACACACCGCTGATCCGCCTTTCGCGCATGGCTGACCCCAACGGTGCAGAAATTCTTGTCAAGTTTGAGGGGCTGAACGTCGGCGGCTCGATCAAGACCCGCACCGCCTACAACATGATCCGCGAGGCGGAAAAGGCAGGACTGATCAAGCCCGATACCATTATTGTTGAGCCTACCAGCGGCAATCAAGGCATTGGTCTCGCGCTTGTTGGCGCGGTACGCGGCTATAAAACCAAAATCATTATGCCTGATTCCGTGAGCGAGGAGCGCCGCAAGCTTGTTGAGCATTACGGTGCCGAGGTCATTCTTATTCACGATGCGGGCAACATTGGCGATTGCATCGAGGAATGCCTGCAGACCGCGCTCCGTATGCAGCGTGAGGACAAAAACGTATTTGTGCCCCAGCAATTTGAAAACCCCGCCAACGTGGCGATCCAGCGTGAGCAAACGGGCGTTGAGATCCTCGAGCAGGTGGGCGGCCCCATTCACGGCTTTTGCTCGGGCATTGGCACGGGCGGCACCATTACGGGCATTGGCGAAACGCTGAAGGCAGCCAACCCCGATATTGAAATTTGGGCAGTGGAGCCCGAACACGCCGCGATCCTTTCGGGCGGCTCGATCGGCACACACCTGCAAATGGGTATTGGCGACGGGCTCATTCCCTCCATCCTCAACACAAGCATTTACAACGATATTTGCATTGTAAAGGATGAGGAGGCACTCCTAACCGCCAAGCGCTTGGCATCCGAGGAGGGCATTATGTGCGGCATCTCCAGCGGCACCAACGTAGCCGCCGCCATCAAGCTGGCGAAAAAGCTTGGATCCGGCAAGACGGTGGTAACCGTACTGCCCGATACGGCAGAGCGTTACTTCTCTACCCCTCTGTTTGAATAATTTTTTAAAAAATAAGGAGACCGAAAATGCTACTCATTCAAAACGGATACATCAAGCCCATGGTGGGTGATGATATTGAAAATGGCGCAGTGCTGATCGGTGATGACGGTAAAATTGCGGCAGTAGGCAAAAATATTGCAGCCCCCGCGGGCACCACAGTGGTGGACGCGGGCGGCAAGCTGGTGACCCCCGGCTGCGTGGAGGCGCATTGCCACATCGGCGTGCACGATCAAGCACTCCGATGGGAGGGCAATGACGTGAACGAGCGCTCCGAGCCGCTCACCCCTCATTTGCGTGCCATCGACGGCATCTATCCGCAAGACGAGCTGTTTGCCGATGCGATCGAAAATGGCGTGACCAGCGCCTGCACAGGTCCCGGCAGCGCAAACGTGGTAGGCGGCACCTTTGCCGCCATCAAGCTGGTTGGCAATCGCGTAGATAAAATGGTCATTAAGGAGCCTGTTGCAATGAAATGTGCCTTTGGTGAGAACCCCAAAAGCGCACACGGGCAGACCTCAAAAAAGAGCCCCGTGACCCGTATGGGCACCGCAGCCCTCTTGCGCGAGCTGTTATTTAAAGCACGCCGCTACATGGAGGACAAGGCAGCCGATAAAAACCCTGCGTTTGATATGAAGCTGGAGGCAATGATCCCCGTTTTGAAGGGCGAGATTCCCTTAAAGGCACACGCACACCGCGCCGATGATATTCTGACCTCTATCCGTATTGCCAAGGAATTTGGCGTAAAGCTGACGCTTGACCATTGCACCGAGGGCGCGATCATTGCAGACGAGCTTGCCGAGGAGGGATATCCCGCACTGGTAGGTCCCTCTTGGGGGAGTAAATCCAAGCCCGAGCTACTGAACAAAAGCTTTACCACACCTGCCGTTCTCCACGCAGCGGGCGTGCCGATCAGCATTATTTCCGATGCACCCGTAACCCCCATTTCGCGTCTGACCATGTTTGCAGGGCTGGCAGTTGCCGCAGGGCTCCCCAAGGAGGAGGCTTGGCGTGCCATTACCATCAATCCCGCCGCGCACATGGGCATTGCCGACCGCGTAGGCAGCCTTGAGGTTGGCAAGGACGCCGATGTGGTGATCTGGACCGCCGATCCCCTGACCACCGTGGGTGCTACCTCATATATGACGGTAGTAGACGGCAAGATCGTACATACCGCCAAATAATACGAATGATACCGACAGCCTCAAATGTGGTTTCACATTTGAGGTTGTTTTTTGTAAATTGATGTGCTCTGTTTATGATTTTATAATGCCTGTGTTATAAAGTAAAAAATCCGTCGATTTCGGGGCAAATTTTTGTCAAATATTTAACAAGAAGAGGGGTTGCAATACGCATCTAAAAATGCTACAATAAGCAAGTTGTTTCCCCCTGATATAATTAAAGAAACGGAAGGTACAAAATGGAGTCTTTCATCTATGCTCTCAGCGCCGTTGCACCTATTGTTTTGATGGTAGCCATCGGCTATTTCCTTAAACGTATCGGCATGATTCCCGCAGAATTTGCAAATGCAGGAAACAAGCTTGTGTTCCGCGTTTTTATGCCTGTTATGCTTTTTCTGAAAATATACCGTATTGAGGATCTCTCCGGTATCAACCTTACCTTTATCCTGTATGCTGTTGTGGCACTTTTGATCGTTTTTGCACTTGCTGTTCCCGCCTCCATCCTTGTGGCAGGCAAAAAGGATCGCCGCGGCGTTTTGGTGCAGGCATCCTTCCGCTCGGGCTATTCTCTCATTGGTATTCCGCTTGCCCAATCGCTTTACGGTGAGGAGGGCGCCATGGCAGCCGCGCTGCTTTCCGCTGCCGTGATCCCCGTGTTTAACATTCTTGCCGTGGTCAGCCTCTCGGCACTCGGCAACGACAATGGCGAGAAGGTCAGCGTCAAAAAGATCATCATGGGCATTGTCAAAAATCCGCTCATCATCGGTATTGTTTCGGGTCTTGTTGCCATCGGCATTCGCATGCTTTTCATTCAATGGGGCGTGGAGTTCCGCCTTGCCAATGTGGGACCCGTTATGGAGGTGATCGAGTACATCTCCAGCCTTGCGATCCCCTTGGCGCTCCTTGTGCTTGGTGCGCAGTTTGAGTTTTCCGCCGTTTCGGCACTCAAAAAGGAGATCATTTTCGGCACCGTGGTGCGCTGTGTGATCGTACCCCTGTTTGCCCTTGGCATTGCTTATTTTTGCTTCCGTGCTGACCTTGGTAAGGCGCAGTTTGCCGCCTTTGTTTCGCTGTTTGCCTCTCCCGTTGCCGTACCCAGTGTGCCGATGGTACAGGAAATGAACGGCGATGTGACTCTCGCGGGTCAATTGGTGGTTTGGTCTACCCTTGTTGCCGCCTTCTCGATCTTCCTTGCCGCATTTTTGCTACGTCTTGGCGGCGCGCTTTAAATATCGCTAAAA
>CAZOWH010000168.1:0-4244 GCA_964583425.1 uncultured Lachnospiraceae bacterium | reverse complement strand
ATTAGATTGTAGTTTTCGTAGCCCCTATCAGCAATTACAATAGCATTTTGTGTGTCCCATCGTTTCCGCCGCAGGCGAGGGACGCCGCATTTACGACAACATCCGTAAGGCGATCCAGTTCCTGCTTGCCTCCAACCTCTCCGAGGTGCTTTCGATCTTCTTCGCAACCCTGATCGGCTTCACCATCTTCCAGCCCGTACAGCTGCTTTGGATCAACCTCATTACCGACTGCTTTCCCGCGCTCGCGCTCGGTATGGAAAAGCCCGAGGCTGACGTGATGAAGCGCGCCCCCCGCGACTCGAAGGAGGGCATTTTTGCCGGCGGTCTCGGTGCTGCAGTTGTCTACCAGGGAGTGCTTGTTACTCTCATTACGCTCGTTTCCTACTTTGTGGGTCACTACCTTGAGGCAGGCAACTTCGATATTCACCTTGAGAGCGTGCACGGTACCACCATGGCATTCCTCACGCTTGCTATGTGTGAGGTGTTCCACTCCTTCAACATGCGCTCGCTGCGCGGCTCGATCTTCACCCTCAAGGGTCAAAACAAATGGCTCTGGGGCGCAGGCATCCTTTCTCTGCTCCTCACCTCCGTTGTTGTACTGATCGGCCCCATTGCAGAGGTGTTCAGCATGACCGCGATCGATGCAAAGGAGTACTTCATTGCAATGGGTCTTGGCTTCCTGATCATTCCTCTTGTTGAGATCGTAAAGCTTGTACACAGACTGATCGACAAGAAGAAAGCGGCATAAGCCTGAAATAGCTTGATAATCTTTCAAAATCCACGCGCGGCGGTTGACAAATGTCAGCCGCCGCGTTATACTTATTTTATAAGTTATTTTATTTTAAAGGAGGGGCTTCCTATGTTGACCAAACGCAGCGTTGCTGCTGTCATCATCTTTTCCTTGCTTACCTGCGGCATTTATGCAGTGTGGTGGACCTACGTCACCTGCGATGCCCTGCAGCGCCAAGGGCAAAGAACATCCATCCCACCCATTCTTACCACGCTGATGATGCTTTTCTTTTCTAACGTGGGCGGCGCGCTGCTCGGTCTTGATGCCGATGATAACATCAACGCCATCAAGGCAAGATACGGCATAACCACCGCCGATAACAAGGTGGTTTGGCTGCTTCTTGGTATTTTTATCCCGATCGTGACCATTGCACTTGTGCAGTATGAGATCAATATCCTGATCGATACGGTAAGCGGCAATCAAAATCAAAGCGCGGGCTACTATCCCCCGCAGCAATAATAAAACCAATAAAAAAACTGTTAAAGGAGAACACTTATGCAGCTTCGTGCACCCGCAACACCCCTCATTACCGTTGATCCGTTTTTCAACATCTGGTCGCCCGCCGACCGCTTGACCGACACCGATACGGTACACTGGACAGGCTTTTCCAACACCATTGAGGCAGTAGCCGAGATCGACGGCGTGCCCTACCGCTTTATGGGTCGCCAAGCGGACATCCCCGCGATGTGCCAGATCTCGCGCGATATGAACGCGCTGACCACCACCTACGTGTTTGAGGCTGCGGGCGTGCGCCTCACCTGCCTCTTTACCTCCCCCCTGCTGCCCGACGACTATTATCTTCTCACCCGCCCCGTCAGCTACCTTGAGGTCAAGCGTGACAGCACCGACGGCAAGGCGCATGCCGTAAAGCTCTCCTTTGCCGTATCCGAGCAGGTCTGCCTGGATATGCCGGGGGATGATGAGGTGGTGACCGAGGTGCTGACCGACGGCGGCATCACAAGTGCCAAAATGGGCTCGAAATCCCAGATCATGCTCGATCGCGATGGCGACTGCCACCGCATCAGCTGGGGCTACTTCTACCTTTCCACCAGCCAAACGGGCGCTGTTGCCGGCACCGAGAAAAAGACCGTGCTCACCTACGACGGCTTTGCGCGCGGCGACAAGGAGGTGGAAATGACCTTTGTCACGCTCACAGCTGACATGGGCGAGCGTGCACTCTTTACCTTTGCTTACGACGACAAGTATTCGATTCAATATTTTAACAAAAACCTGCGCTCCTACTGGAACCGAAACGGTGCCAAGATCGAGGATGAGATCAAAAGGGCGTTTGCCGATTACGAAGAGGTGCTGGTACGCGCCACCGCATTTTCCGACCGTATGTTCCTTGACGGCTGCCGCGCGGGCGGAGAAAAATACGCCGAGCTCTTAGAGCTTGCCTACCGCCAGACCATGGCGGCGCACAAGCTGGTGCTTGACGAGCAGGGCGAGATCCTTTGGATCTCCAAGGAGTGCTACTCAAACGGCTGCGCCGCAACCGTTGACGTGAGCTATCCCTCGATCCCTCTGTTTTTGCTTTACAACCCCGAGCTGGTAAAGGGCATGATGCGCCCCGTTTATCGCGTAGCCGAGAGCGATGCATGGAAATTTGATTTCGCCCCCCACGATGCAGGCCGCTATCCGCTCCTAAACGGTCAAATGTACGGCTATCGCGATGGCGCGCTGCTGTATGAAAAGCAAATGCCCGTTGAGGAGTGCGGCAACATGCTCATTATGGAGGCGACCGTGGCGCTTGCCACCGGCGATATCTCCTTTGCCAAGGCACATTGGGATACCCTTTGCGATTGGGTGAAATACCTCACCAAAAACGGCAGAGACCCCGAAAACCAGCTCTGCACCGATGACTTTGCAGGTCACCTTGCGCACAACTGCAACCTCTCCCTCAAGGCAATTATGGGTCTTGCCTCCTTCGGTATCCTTCACGGCATGATGGGCAACACGGCAGAGGAAGAAAAATACATTGCCATGGCACGTGATATGGCAGCCGATTGGGCAGAGCGTGCCGCCAACAAGGACGGCAGCTACCGCCTTGCCTTTGACCGTGAGGGCACCTGGTCGATGAAATACAACATTGTATGGGATAAGGTGTTTGGCACTGAGGTGATGCCGCAAGCACTCCTTGCCGCCGAGACCGGCTCTTATTTCCGCCGCATGCAGCCCTTTGGCATGCCGCTTGACAACCGCGCCGCCTACACCAAGAGCGACTGGCTTATTTGGACCGCTACCCTTTACAACACCCGCGAGGAATTTGAGCGCTTTGTTGCCCCCATGTGGCAGGCGTTCCACACCACCCCCGCACGCGTGCCGATGACCGACTGGTACTGGACACACACGGGGCTAGACAAAACCTACGAGAGCAGAAGCTACAACCCGCTCCACACCGAGCGCGTTCTGAAGAGCTTCCGCAACCGTACCGTACAGGGCGGCCTGTTTATGAAGCTGCTTGCCGAAAAGGGTATTCTCAAATATAAGAAATAACATAAACCGAGCGCGGCAAATGCCGCGCTCTTGTTGAAAAGAGTAAAGCCATGAAAGAACAGTTTATACGCACCGCAGGGATCCTCGGCGAGTCGGCACTGGAAAAACTGCATAACGCACGCGTTGCCGTGTTTGGCATCGGCGGTGTTGGGGGTTATGTGGTAGAGGCGCTGGTGCGCGCAGGCGTGGGCGCCCTCGACCTCATTGATGCCGATACCGTAAGCGAGAGCAACTTAAACCGTCAGATCATTGCACTCCACAGCACCGTGGGGCAATATAAGACCGAGGTGGCAAAAAACCGCGCGCTTGATATTAACCCGTCGGTGGAAATTACCACGCACAACACCTTCTTTTTGCCCGAAAACGCCGATACGTTTGACTTTTCCGCATACGATTACGTGGTGGATGCCGTGGATACCGTCAGCGCAAAAATGGAGCTGGTGCGCCGCGCAAACGCCGCAGGCGTACCCATCATTTCGGCAATGGGCACGGGTAACAAGCTTGACCCCACCGCCTTCCGCGTAACCGATATCTATAAGACCGAGGGCTGCCCCCTCGCGCGTACCGTGCGCGGGCTCTGTCGCCGTGAAGGGATCAAAAAGCTAAAGGTGGTCTACTCACCCGAGCCGCCCTGCGGCACGACCTTTGCCGAAAACGGCAGACACGCCCCCGCCAGCATCTCCTTTGTCCCCGCCGCCGCAGGTCTCGTCATTGCAGGCGCGGTCATTAAGGATCTTTGCGGGGTGAAATAAAAAAATTGAGGGAGAGGACTTCTGCAAAAGTCCTCTCCCTCAAACTCCCTCTCCCAAAATCTTTGGTAAAAAAGTTCTTTCGGAGGCGCCACTACAGCCCGTAATCCGCGACACACATCCGGCAGGGAGCACCCCTCCCGCATCCACGATTTGCACAGACCAACGCACCATATTTGTAGGGGGCATTCACGAATGCCCCGTATCCA
>CAZOWH010000167.1:0-4255 GCA_964583425.1 uncultured Lachnospiraceae bacterium | reverse complement strand
GAGGTCAATTGGCTGTTTTCTTCAAAGGTGACGGTGGCAAGGCTACTGCAGCCGGAGAAGGCAGAACTGCCGATAGAGGTCACGCTTGAGGGAATTTCAATGGCGGTAAGATTGCTACAGTTGTTGAATGCCCGTTCGTCGATGGAGGTCAATTGGCTGTTTTCTTCAAAGGTAACGGTGACAAGGCTGCTGCAGCCGTAGAAGGCAAAACTGCCGATAGAGGTCACGCCTGCGGGGATTTGAATGTCTGTAAGGCTACTACAGCCGCAGAACGCATCGCTGCCGATGGAGGTCAATTGGCTGTTTTCTTCAAAGGTGACGGTGGCAAGGCTACTGCAGTAGAAGGCAGAACTGCCGATAGAGGTCACGCCTGCGGGAATTTCGATGCTTGTAAGGCTGCTGCAGTTGTAGAACACCGCGCTGCCGATCTCGGTCACGCTTGTGGGTATGGTAATGTCCTGCAACAAAGCGCAATGCGCAAATGCATAGGTTCCAATCTTTTTGATGGTATTGGGGAGGGCAATTTTTTTCAAATAGGAGATGTTTGTATTTCCCTCTCCTCCTGATACAAACGCAAAGTCCAGCACCTGTGTCACGAGCTTGCCGTTGTATGTTTCCGGTATCACAATTTCTTCAAGGTACATAGCCTTGCCTGCCTTCACACCGTACGTGCCATCGGGCAGGAGATAAAAGTCAAGACCTTGTGGGTTTTCATCTGTGGCGCTTTCGCCGTCTTTGCCCGTGGCTTTTACGCCCGTGGAGACCCAAGTAATGCCGCCGTCGGTGGAGACCTCCCACATGTTGGTGGCTTCGTTGATCTTGATTTGGGGAGCTACGGCATCGGCACCGGGTGCGCCGGTGTTACCGGTTGCCTGCACGCCCGTGGAGAGCCACGTCACGCCGCCGTCGGTAGAGACCTCCCACATGTTGGTAGCTTCGTTGATTTTAATTTGGGGAGCTACGGCATCAGACCCGGGTGCGCCGGTTTCGCCCGGGGCACCTGCCGCGCCTGTGGCACCGGTGTCGCCTTTATCGCCTTTCGCGCCATCTGCGCCATTTTCGCCCGTTACCTTGCCTACGTTTTGCTCGGTGCCATCCGTGAGGGTCAGCACCAGTTCGCCGTTTTCGTTCAGCTTGGCACCCGAAATGCCCACCACCGCCGTGTTACAAGAGGCAAGGAAAAGTGCCAAGGTAAGTAGCAATGCAACTAACATACAGATTTTTTTCATAGTCTGCTCCTTTCAAAATAAAAAAGTGCGTTCCTTGCGGAACGCACCCCCAACAGTACACTCCGCATTGTTGCGACACAATCTTTCCACAAAGCAAAGGGAAAATGGAGAGTACAAATTGGCATAGTACTCCCTTTGCTTTGTTGTATTTGATTGTGTCGCACCCTCATTATAGCCCAAAAATTTCAGCTTGTCAACCAAAATAAAATTTTTATTTGCCTACTTGACAGAAGGCGGGAATAGTGTTAAAATATCCGTGTATAATATTTTTATAGGCTATGATGGAAAAAAGTAGCTGCGAGAGCGATCACAGAGAGCCGTGGGGGCTGAAAGCACGGCATTGGCGCGCAGTGAAAGAACATTCCGGAGCTCCCGTTCGAACCCTGCGCTCACAGAGCGGGGCAGTAGGCTCGGGCGTGGCGGCGCGTTATAGCCGAGGAATATTGCTTTTTGGCAGTATTCGTGAGGAGCATAGCTCAAATGCGGGTGGTACCGCGAAGGCTCGTCCTTCGCCCCGAAGGTGCAATGGCACTTTCAGGGGCGTTATTTTTTTGCAAAGCAGATGTGGGCATCCTCATCCACCACTCCGTGGTCCCCCTTCCCCTCCTTGGGGAAGGCAAAAGGTAGTGCGAACATTGCTAATATGTTGAAAACTATAGCAGATGTTGAAGCAGCCTTCTCCTGCGGGAGAAGGGGCGAAAACTACTCACCCACCGCAAGCGTCTCCATTGAAGAACGCCACGGCGTTCTTTAGCCTTCATCTCGCAAGGGAGGGCAAGAACTTACGTGAACACAGTGCGCATTGTTTGCACCATAAGCCTTCTCCTGTGGGAGAAGGGGGACCACGATAGTGGTGGATGAGGAGTCGGCGCATGCGCGCCGCCACCTACAAAGAATGCATGCGCATTCTTAGGATGAGGAGTCGGCGCATGCGCGCCGCCACTGGCAAGAATTTTGCGAACTCGCAGGAGTATAACAATGTACCCATACAACAAAAAATTGGTTCACAATGCGCAAACGCTTCGCAAGCACATGACACCGGAAGAAAAGCATCTGTGGTATGATTTTCTAAAATTATCGCCCGTAACCGTCAAACGAAAAAAACATTGAGAATTATATTCTCGATTTTTATATTGCACATGCTAAAGTGGCAATAGAAATTGATGGCTTACAGCATTCTTTACCCGAAAATAAGGTGGCAGATGTCGAGAGAGATGCTGTGCTTTTTCAATGGGGGATAAAAGTTTTAAGATATACAAACAAGGATATCCATGAACGCTTTTTTACAGTATGTGAGGATATTTTAAATGCCGTGGGATCGACTGCGGTTGATTTGAAAAATTGATCTTAATTAAAATTAAAGTCAACAATTTTGTAAAACATTCCGAAAGGAGTTCAAATAAATTTATGAAAAGAACGATTTATTGCGGGCTTGTGCGTGAGGCGCACATCGGCACCGAGCAGCGTGTTGCCGGATGGGTCTTAAACAAGCGCGACATGGGTGGTGTTATCTTTATCGACCTGCGCGACCGCGAGGGCGTGGTGCAGGTGGTATTTGATGCGGCACACCTGCCCGCTGCTGATTTTGCCGTAGCCGAAACGCTACGCAACCAGTCGGTGATCTCGGTTTTGGGCAATATTCGCCTGCGCGATGCCGAAACGGTAAACCCCCGTATTGCAACGGGTACGGTAGAAATGATGGCAACCTCGCTGGAGCTGCTGTCGCAGTGCGATCAGCTGCCCTTTTCGCCCGAGGATAACCAAAACACCCGCGAGGATCTGCGCCTCAAGTACCGTTATATCGACCTGCGCCGTCCCTCCATGTACCATAACCTCAAGACCCGCGCGTTTATCCAGCGCACGGTAGAGCAGTATCTCGACGACCACGGCTTTCTTTGTGTGGAGACCCCCATGCTTTGCAAGTCCACGCCCGAGGGTGCGCGCGACTATCTTGTGCCCTCCCGTGTACACCCCGGCAGCTTTTACGCGCTGCCCCAGTCGCCCCAGATCTACAAGCAGCTCTTGATGGTGGGCGGCATTGACCGCTACTATCAGGTGGCGCGCTGCTTCCGTGACGAGGATCTGCGTGCCGACCGTCAGCCCGAGTTTACGCAGGTGGATATGGAGATGTCCTTTGTGGAGCAGGAGGATGTCCTCTGCCACCTTGAGGGCATGTTTAAGGATCTTTTCGAAAAGGTGAAGGGCATTAAGATCGAGGAGCCCTTCCAGCGCATTACCTGGCATGAGGCGATGGATAAATACGGCTCGGATAAGCCCGATCTTCGCTTTGAGTTGCCGATCGTTGATGTGACCGATCTTGCCGCCGCCTCCACCTTCTCGGTGTTCAATTCGGTAACGAAGCAGGGCGGCGTGGTGCGCGCCATCTGTGTGCCGGGTGCGGGAGAGAAATTTGCCCGTACCGATATCGAAAATCTCACCGAAGCGGCGATCTCCTATGGTGCAAAGGGCATGGCTTGGATCCTTTTGCGCGCCGACGGCACGGTAAACTCCATTCTGCCGAAATACTTTACCGAGGAGGGCTTCAAGGCACTCCTTGACCGCCTTGGTGCAAAGGCAGGCGACTTTATCCTGTTCTCCGCCGATAAGCTTGCCACCGTCAGAAAGGTGCTGGGCGCCCTCCGTTTGAATGTGGCGGATATGCTGAACCTGCGCCATAAGGATGAATACAAGTTCTTGTTTGTGACCGACTTCCCGCAGTTTGAATACTCCGAGGAGGAAAATCGCTTTGTGGCGACCCACCACCCCTTTACCATGCCTTACCCCGAGGATGTGCAGTATCTCCTTACCGACAAGGAAAGGGTGCGCGCACAGGCGTATGACGTGGTTCTCAACGGCGTGGAGCTTGGCTCGGGGTCGGTTCGTATCCACAACCGCGATGTGCAAAAGATCATGTTTGAGGCGCTTGGCTTCTCGAACGAGGAGATCGAGGATCGCTTCGGCTTTATGGTAGGGGCGTTCCGCTACGGCACGCCGCCCCACGCGGGCTTTGCCTTCGGTCTTGACCG
>CAZOWH010000166.1:0-4336 GCA_964583425.1 uncultured Lachnospiraceae bacterium | reverse complement strand
CGGATCTTTGCGTAGAGCGCGAGAATGTGCGCGGTGTCGTTGAGGTCGGCGGGTACCTCCTTGCCTTCCTCCACGGTGCACATTTTTACAAAGTCGATGTCATACTGTTGGCGGATGTCAGCGCCGAGGTCGGCGCAGGAGTCGGTAAAGATCTTGATCTTTTGCATATTGGTGTCTCCTTTTTACATGTTTTTTCAAAGAAGCTCCTCAAAACGCTCTTTGTCCTTGGCGCGCACTAGAACCGTTGCCATGGTGTTCCAAATGTTTTCGGCAGCATCTACGGCAAGCGCAATGCCCGAAAGGATCACGCGATCCCAGGCGGTGGCACCCACCAGAACCACGATGCCGCAAATCGAAACGGCAATGGCAGAAATCAGCAGACCGATCCACTTTTTCATGCCAAATTGTCTGGCGTCAAACGCGGTTTGCTGCTTGAAAAGACCGTCAAGGATGATATAAGTGCCGAGCACGTAAGGGAGAAGCTCCGTTACCTTATCGGGGTAGAGAAAGATAAGCCCGCCAAGAATCGCGGAAACACCGCCAAGTGCAAAATCATACTGAAAGGCGAGGCGATAAAGGTCGTTGGCAAAATAACCGAGCAGACGGACAAGACCCGTTAAGATCAAATTTGCCCCGACCAGCCAGCGTGCGGCAATGCCGCCGATATCGGGCCAGCTGATCAGAAATACACCCGATAAAAAGAGCAACGCCGACACAATGACGTGAATGATTCGAACTTCCTTTACAATGTTGGCACGTTTCATGTTTTGATCTCCTTTGTACGCATCTCATTATACGTATTATATTAAAATCTGTCATCCACCAAAAAAGCCGCCGTGTCCGATTTTCGGACACGGAACGGATTTTACACAAAATTTGGGCATTTTATGTAAAATGTATAAATTTTGTCTCATTTCAAGGCATCGGAAACGCCCTGTGACATCACCGCAATGCGCGCGGCAAGCCCTTCGCCGTCAATCTTGCCATTCGCGTTGATCCAGTCCACAAACAGCCCGATAAAGGCGTGGCGCAAAAACACGGTTGCGGTACGCAGATCCGTTGCGGTCGACGCCCCTGCTGTTTCACGCTCAAGGACCGCGAAAACGGTTTCATCAAAGCCCTTGGCAAAATAGCGCTCTGCGCCGCTTGGTCCGATCGAGGCGGCGATGTGCGCCATGGCTCGCGGATAGCGCGCGGCATAGTTAATGAGCACCAAGAACAGGTGAGAGAGCATTTCCCCGAGAGGCAGCTCGGGGTTCATCCTCGCGGTGCCCGAGAGGCATATCTCCTCCAGCACGGCGTAGATATCCTGAAAATGATAGTAGAAGGTGTTGCGATTGATGCCGCAATCATCTACAATATCGCGCACGGTGATTTTTTCAAGCGGTTTTTTGGATGCTAGATGCATAAACGATGCGATGATCGCTTTTTTTGTCAGTGACGTCATATCGCCCCTCCTCTCTTTATAAAAGATACCATAAGTATAACATATAAAAATAATATTAGCAAGATTTCAAATTATTTTACCCATTGGTCAATTTTTGCATTTTGTCGCATTTCCATGACTTTTGCGCGTAATTTTTGCTATGGTGACAATTTACACTTGAAATGCACGAAAGCCTATGTTATAATTATATAGTATACCATATGAAGTAAGATGATAGAATTCGGGCAAGGAGAACATTTCGAGATGAAGCATATTTTTATCTACAATCCCACCGCAGGTGGCGATAGCAGCAAGAGGATCGCCGCGCTGCAGGAGAAAATGAAAAACGACTATGCCGATCTTTCGTATGAGTTTTATCCCACCAAGGCAGAAAAGGATGCAACGGCATTTGTGCGCGCACGCTGCGCGGCGGAGCCAAACACCAAAATGCGCTTTTATGCCTGCGGCGGTGACGGCACAGCAAACGAGGTGCTGCATGGCATTGTGGGATTTGAAAACGCTTCCATGACCTGCTATCCCTGCGGCAGCGGAAACGACTATGTCAAATATTACGGTGGTGCGGCGCGCTTTCTTGATATCGATGCACTGATCGCCGCCGAAGAAAAAACTGTGGATATCATGCGTGCGGGTGACCGCTATTCATTGAATGTCACCAATTTCGGCTTTGACACCGAGGTGGCAAAAACCATGCATGAGGTGCGCCATAAAAAGCTGGTCGGCGGCAAAAATGCCTATACCACGGGTATTGTAAAGGCGTTGCTTACCGCCATGAAGAACGATTGCACCGTATGGGTGGACGGCGAAAAGCTAAACGACGGCAAGATGCTGCTTTGCACCGTTTCAAACGGACGGTATGTGGGTGGCGCGTATTGCTGTGCGCCCCATTCTGCCAATGATGATGGCTTGCTGGATGTGTGTCTGGTAAAGCCGCTCTCCCGCCTCACGCTCCTCAAGCTGATCGGCGTATATAAGCAGGGTAAGCACCTGGAGGATCCCCGCTTTAAAAATCTCATTACCTACCGCCGCGGCAAGGTCGTACGCGTGCTGGCGCCTGAGGGCTTTGGGTATACGCTGGACGGTGAGGTCGTGATGGAGCATGATTTTACCATTGAGATCTGCCCCGGTGCCATTCGTTTTGCCGTGCCCGCCGAGAGGGCACAGGAACCTGAGACCGGTGAAGCGGCAAAGACGCCGGAAGCGGCAGTGGTGTGATATGATCGTCACGAAAACTCCGTTCCGTATGTCATTTTTCGGTGGCGGCACCGATTTCCCCGCCTTTTACCGTGCGCACGGAGGCACGGTGCTTTCCACTACGTTTGATAAGTACTGCTATGTGACCCTGCGTCATTTGCCGTCCTTCTTTGATTACAGTAGTGAATTTGTTTACAGCAGGACCGAGCGCGTGCGCGATAACAAGGATATTGTGCATCCCGCCATTCGCGAGGCGATGATCTGGCAGGATGTGCAGCATGTGCGTCTTGCCTACGATGCCGATCTTCCCGCACGCTCGGGGCTTGGCACCAGCAGTGCCTTTGCGGTGGGCATGCTTCATGCCATACACGTGGCAAGAGGGGAGCAGGTCGATAAGCAAACGCTTGCGTGCGAGGCGATCTATCTTGAGCGCAAGCTCTGCCGCGAGAGCGGCGGCGTGCAGGATCAGATCGCGGCGGCATTTGGCGGATTTAACCGTATCGATTTTGCAGGTGATGATTTTACCGTTACGCCCGTGCGGATCTCCTCAGAGAGAAAAAGCACGCTTGAAGGGCGCTTGTTGCTCTTTTTTACGGGTATTTCACGTTATGCCATGGCATTGGAGCGTGCACATGAGCAGGCAATTTCCGATAGCCTTGCCGCACATATGCGCATGCGCGATATGGCAAGAGCGGCAACTGCGCTTCTTGAGGGGGAGGCACCGCTTGATGATTTCGGTGCACTGTTACATGAGGGGTGGTGTCTGAAGCGTGGCATTACCGACCATATTACCAACGATCATATTGATGCATGCTACCAAAAAGCAATGGCGGCAGGCGCACTTGGCGGCAAGCTGCTGGGTGCGGGTGGCGGCGGCTTTTTGCTTTTCTATGTACCCGAGGAAAAGCAGGCGGCGGTGCGCATGGCACTCGGCGAGCTCATTGAAGTGCCGTTTTGCTTTGAAAACGGGGGCTCGCAGATGGTTTTCAATACAGGGTGTCAACTCGACATATGAGAAAAGCGGCAAACGGTGCGTTTTTTGTACCGTTTGCTGCTTTTGTTCCATAAAGCAAAAGCATAGGAGAAGGCTTTGAAAAAGCCTTCTCCTACATTATTATTTTTTTAGTGTGCGCATTGCATTTAAAATCGCGAGCACCGAAACGCCGACATCGGCGAAGATGGCGATGGGCATCTGCCATGCACCGAACAGTCCGAGCGCACTGCCAAGAAGCGCTACTGCCTTTACGGTAAGGGTAAGCACAATATTTTGGCGCACGATCGAGAGCGTACGGCGCGCACCCTTGATGGCAATTGCGATCTTGGCGGGGTCGTCGTCCATTAACACCACATCTTCTGCCTCGATTGCAGCATCGGAGCCGAGTGCACCCATGGCAATCCCAACATCGGCGCGGGATAATACAGGCGCATCGTTAATGCCGTCACCCACAAACGCCACCGTGCCGCGGTGCGGCATGGAGAGCAGTACCTCCAGCTCGTTCACCTTGTCGGCGGGGAGCAGCTCGGCGCGCCAATCCGTGAGGCACAGCTCGGCTGCCACCGCTTTCGCGGTCACCTGTCAGCATCACGGTACGGGAAACGCCTGCCTCATGCAGTGCCGCAATGGCGGCTGCCGCGTGCGGCTTTATGGTATCGGAGATCACGATGTAACCAAGGTAAGCACCGTTGCGTGCAACGTGC
>CAZOWH010000165.1:0-4344 GCA_964583425.1 uncultured Lachnospiraceae bacterium | reverse complement strand
AACTCACGTGACTCGCGGTCGAAGATATGCACCATAACCGTGCCGTAATCCACGATCTGCCAGGAGCGTGTACCCACGCCGTCGGCATGCAGGGGGTGCACATCACGTAGCGATAGCTTAAATTCCAGCTCATCGGCAAGGGCTTTTACGTGAGGTCCCGAGGTACCCGTGGCAAGCACGAGATAATCGGTAATATCGCTGCGCCCCTCCACCGACAAAACCGATACATTGGCAGCCTTTTTGCTGTCAAGGATCTCGCGGCAGGCATCTGCCAGCTCACGCGCGGTTGCATCGGCAAGAGTGGGAAGCTTTACTTCCTGTTCCATGATCTCTTCGTTCATATTTTACATCCTTTCAAGGGGTTGAGTTTCTTTGCAATAGACGGAGGCTATCGCCTCACGCGCGGCAAGCGTATCGAGGCACACGGAGGCGCCCTCCTCCGCAAGCGCGGCAAGCGTGAGATCAAGCGATTTCAAAATGACCGCCCACAAATGGCGCTCACGCGCCGCCTTTTCCATTTTTTCGGGTGCGGCATCAAAAAAGAGATTGCGCAATAACACGCAGTCGGGAAATTTTCTTCCCTCCTCGATATAATCGGCAAGGTAGAGGAGTGCCTCGACCGTGGCCATGCCCGCGCGCCCTGTGGTATGCCAGCGCACCGCCGAAATCAGCTCCGCGTCGGCAAACGCGGGATACGCAGCAGGGATCGTGAGCGCTGCCGTAATGCCGTGCAGGATCTTGGGCGATGCCGCCTCATCGGCGCGGAGTGAAGCGCCATGTGCCGTAATGATCTCGCGCTGCTCTTCGAGGGGCAGCTCCTTGGTGATATCGTGAAGCAGTGCCGCCGCGCGGAGCATGGGAGCCTTTTGGGGCAGATAGAGGGCGGCAAGCCTTGCCACCATCTCCTCTACCCCCACGGTATGCAAAAACCGATAAGGGGTGAGTGTTTTTTTGACCTGCTCGCGCAAATGAGCGAGCGCTTCCTCGCTGAAACGGTTACACATAAAGCTTATTTTCCTTGATATAGTCTGCCACAGCTGCGGGCACCAAATCCCCGATCGGCAGCCCCGCACGCACGCGCTCGCGCACGACTGTCGATGAGACATCCACAAACTCCATCGGTACACGGCGCACGATCTTGCCGTATTTTGCAAGGTACTCCTTGTTTTTGGCAACGATCTGCCCCTCGATAATGGGGTCGTTTTCACGGCGCATGTAAATGGGATAGCATAGCCTGAAGATCTCCTCGGGCTCGCGCCATTTGTCAAGCGTGAGCATCATATCGGTGCCCATCAGCAAAAACAGACGCCTATCCTCGCCCGCAAGGGTGCGCAGGGTATCTACGGTATAGCTTTTGCCGCCGCGTGCGATCTCCATATCGCTGACGAACACGCGCTCCATGCCGCCAAAGGCAAGCTCGCACATTTTAAGGCGATGGTGCGGCTCATCGGCGGTATCGATCTGCTTATGGGGCGGCACGGCGGTCGGGATGATATAAAGGAGATCCAGCTCCATTTGACGGAAGAACTCCTCTGCTGCCCTCACATGCCCCAAATGCACAGGCGCGAAGGTGCCGCCGTAAATGCCGATACGCATGATACCGTTTATCATAGCTCTATCTTCTTTTTGGTTTTGGATTCGCGGTAAAGAATACACTTGGTGCCAATGACGGAAACCACCTCGGCACCCGTTTTTTCGGCAAGCTCCTCGGCAGCACCGCGCACCCCGAGATCGCAATTTTCAAGCACGCGCAGTTTGATCAGCTCGCGCGCCTCAAGCGCATCGGAAACGGTGGCAACGAGTGTTTCGGTGATGCCGCTTTTACCGATCTGCATAATGGTATCCATGGTGGATGCCATGGATCGCAGCATCGCGCGTTGTTTACTTGTTAACATGTTTCATTCTCCTTCATACGTGCGGCAAAAAGCTTCGCAAATGCGCGAAGCGCGGCACCTCTGTGGCTGATGCCGTTTTTCTCTTCCCTCGTCAGCTCGGCAAAGGTCTTACCGAGCGGCGCATAGTAAAAGAGCGGATCATAGCCAAAGCCGCCCGCGCCGCGCGGTGCCTCCAAGATCTCACCTGCCACGCGCCCCTCGGCAACGATAGGCTCGCTGCCATCGGGAAAGGCGCAGGCAAAGACCGTGACAAACGCGGCAGAGCGATTTGCCTTGCCCTGCAGATTTTGCAGCAAAAGTGCGTTGTTGGCAGCGTCGTCACCGTGTCCGCCCGCATAGCGTGCGGAAAACACGCCGGGCGCGCCGTCAAGCGCATCCACGCAAAGCCCCGAATCATCGGCAAGCGCAATATATCCCATTGCGGCAACGGTGCTTGCCTTGATCAGTGCGTTTTCGGCAAAGGTGGTGCCGTTCTCCTCAATATCGGCGGTATAGCCGATATCGTCAAGAGATTTCAGGGTGATGATATCCCCCAGCTCCGCGGCAAGCAGGCGGTCAAGCTCGGCGAGCTTTCCGCGGTTGCGCGAGGCTAAAACAACTTCATATTTTTTCATGACTTACTCAAAGAGCGCGGCAACGAATTCCGCCGCCTCAAACTCCTGCATATCGTCGATCTTCTCGCCAACGCCGATAAACTTGACGGGCAGCCCCAGCTCGTGACGGATTGAAAGAACGATGCCGCCCTTTGCCGTGCCGTCGAGCTTGTTGAGGATCAGACCCGTGATATCGGCTGCCTTGCCGAACTCCTTTGCCTGCGAAATGGCATTTTGACCCGTGGTGGCATCCAGCACCAGCAGATTTTCGCGGCTTGCCTCGGGCAGCTCGCGCGAGATCACGCGGTTGATCTTGGCAAGTTCATCCATGAGGTTCTTTTTATTGTGCAAGCGCCCTGCCGTATCGATAATGAGGACATCGGCACCCTTTTTCTTAGTGTACTGAATGGCATCAAACACCACGGCAGCAGGGTCAGAGCCCTCATGCTGCTTGACGATATCCACACCCGCACGGTCACACCAAACCGAAAGCTGGTCGATAGCGGCGGCACGGAAGGTATCTGCGGCGGCAACCACCACCTTTTTCTTCGCATGCTTTAAGCGGTTTGAAATTTTACCGATAGAGGTGGTCTTGCCCGCGCCATTGACACCGATAATAAGGATCACGGTGGGGGTGGTATCAAGCTTTAAGGGCTCGCCATCGCCGATCATATCGGCAAGAATGACCCTGAGGGATGCCTTGATATCCTCGGGCTCCTTGCGGCGCCCCTCCTTGATCTCCTCGCGCAAGCGCTGGAGGATCTCCTCGGTAGCGGATACGCCGACATCGGCGGTGATCAGCAGCTCCTCAAGCTCCTCGAGAAGATCCTCATCCACGCGCACAAAGTGCTTCAGCATGGCATCGATCCTGCCGAAAATGGCGTTTTTGGTCTTGGAAAGACCTGCGCGAAGCTTAGCTAAAAATCCCATTCCAATCATCTCCTTCCTGCTTGCCCGCAATCGATGCGACGTCAAGCGCCAGCACCTTGGAAATACCGCGCTCGGGCATGGTTACACCGTAAAGGCGCTGTGCTGCCTCCATGGTGCCGCGGCGGTGGGTGATGAGAATGAACTGCGTATCGAGCGAGTAACGCTTGATATACGCGGCAAAGCGCGCTACGTTCACCTCATCGAGCGCCGCCTCGATCTCATCAAGGATAAAGAACGGCGTGGGGTTTACCTGCAAAATGGCAAAGAACAGTGCAATGGCAACAAAGGACTGCTCACCGCCCGAGAGCATGGCAAGGCTTTTGATGATCTTGCCGGGAGGTGCCGCCTTGATCTCAATCCCCGAGGTCAACACGTCCATGGGATCGGAGAGCGAGATCTCCGCGTGACCGCCGCCGAAGAGCTCGGAGAAGGTGCGGTGGAAATTCTCGTTGATCTGATTGAAGGTTGCCACAAACGAGGTCTTCATCTCGTTTTCAAGGTCGTTTATGATCTTCAAAAGGTCGTCACGCGCGGCAGTCATATCGTCGATCTGCGCCTTCATGGTGTCGTAACGCTCCTTGATCTCCTTGTATTTGTTGACCGCATCAAGGTCCACGTTACCGATGGCACGCAAACGGTTGCGGCAGCTGGTCTGCAGCTCAACGGCAGCGGCGCGGTCGGCGGCGGTCAGCGGCTCGAAGCCGAGTGCCAGCGCATCGTTTCTGGTCATTTCATAGTCTTCCCAGAATTTTGCCGCGATCTTATCCTGCTCCTCGCGCAGATTGTTCAGCTTATTCTCATTTTTGGTATGCACCTGGAAGATGGTCTGCTGCTCTGCCATCTTATCGCGCAGCTTTTCGCTGACAACAGCACGCTTCTTTTCGATATCCATGTTGCCTGTGGTCAGCTTCTGGCGGCGCTCGTTG
>CAZOWH010000164.1:3493-4433 GCA_964583425.1 uncultured Lachnospiraceae bacterium | reverse complement strand
TGCCACCTCGCTGGATCTCTCGCTGAAGGCAGGCGATGCGAATACGGGTGTGGGTTTTGACAACTCTCTTGCCGCCAAGCTTGGACTTACCTCCAACAGTGAGGATACCATTGCAAAATTCTCGGCCTACTTCACAGGTGTAAATAACGGCGTACAGACCTACGGCTACGATCAGTTGAGTACCGCCTACGCACAGTGGATCTCAGAATACAATGCACAGGACGAGCACCTGACCATGATCGATATCCGACAAGACGGTCTGTTACCCATCTGGGAGCTTGTACCCGATACCTACAGTAGCATTGCAAACAAAATGAAGGAAATATTCAAGGAAGAAATCGAGCGCTCCGAATCCGACTTTTTGGAACAGTTTAATTTTGATGGCGTGATTGAAAATGAGAACACAACCGATTTTGCGGGCGGAAACGGATCCCCCAGGTTCCCCTATCTTGTTTCCAATTCCATACACCTTTACAACATGAGTAAGGATACCTTTAACAAAGCAGGTAACTGCTTTAAGCTGACCAACGATATTGATCTGTCGGGTGAAAGCTTTGCCTCTATTGATGCATTCCAAGGTGTTTTGGATGGTAATAACTGCGCCATTCGAAACTGGATCATGCCGACCGTCACGGTTGCGAACCCCTCTGCACACATGTATTTCGGTTTTATCAAGGAAAATTACGGTACGATCAAAAACCTAACCATGGCTTATGACACTGACAAAACCGCCATTTACTATTCCTATAAGACCACTGACAAAAAGCCCAACAACTGGTGGATTTACGCCGGTACCCTTGCGGCCGTGAACCGTGAGAGTGGCATAATCCTCAATTGCGGCGTTGTAAACGCTACGATTGATGTCAGCCAGACCTACGATGATCTAAAAAACAATCTCGGCCTGCTGATTTACCGCCTTTACATTGCGCTTAAAGCTGCT
>CAZOWH010000164.1:0-3483 GCA_964583425.1 uncultured Lachnospiraceae bacterium | reverse complement strand
AACAATCTCGGCCTGCTGGCAGGCGGTCTTGTAGGTGAGAACTTCGGTACCATCTCTTATTCCTTTGCCAAGGATTGCAATATCACCGCATGGAATGCGGCGGATTATCAAGACTCGGGTTCCAAGGTTGTAAGTGCCGTGGGTGCCCTGATTGGCAAAAATCAGTCCGATGTCTCCTATGTGTACAGCTACGGTAATACCATAACCAGCACGGCAAAGGGCGGTTATACGTGGACAGGCGTTCATTACGTTAGAAACTTTGCTTCCGCGCTGATTGGCGAAAACGCAAGCGATGGCTCCGTCACCTATGCCGTTGTATACAACTACAGTGTGGACGCTATATTCAAGAAGTTCTCCGGTGCCCCTGATCACAAGGAGTACGAAGGTGCGATCTGCGCCGAAAATAGCGGCTCGATCAAGCATTTTTGTACGCGCACAGGCGATCAGCTGGATGCAAGTGTGATTGCTCACGGCAGTGGCATCCACGAGAATCACGTGGCAAAGACCTCTGTTGAAGAATTTCTCACAGTATCTGGCTTTAACGGCGTGCTTGTGATCGACGAAACACAAAACGTTTCGTTTGGTCATGTCAAGACATAACATCCGTACATAACAAAAGGCAGGCTCTCATCGAGAGCCCGCCTTTTGTTTAGCGTTATGCATCTGGCACTATGTTATTTTTATTTCACGCGAAGCCTTGCGATCTCCTCCTTATCGGGGGAAACCACGGCGCTCCAGTTGGTATGATAGATCACGTATCCCGGCTTGGCACCGGGAGTTTTTTTGAGATTACGGACGGTGGTATAATCCACCTCGGTTAAAGGGGCGCCCTCGGCTGCCGAGAAAATGGCGGCGATGGATGCTGCCTCGGTAAAATCGGCAGCGGGCGGCTCCTCCCTGCCCTCCAGCAGCATCACCACGTGCGAGCCCGGCATGCCCTTGGCATGGAACCAATAATCGCTTTTGGCGGCGAGCTTATGGGTAATATACTCGTTTTGCAGGTTATTTTTGCCGCAAAGCACGCGGTATCCACCCGAGGTGCGGTATTCCGCAAAGGCAGGGGTGGGCGTGCCCCGTCCGCGTCGCTCCATGGCTTTTACGCGCGAGGCATAGCCGCTGCGCGAGAGCTCCTCGCGGATCTCCTGCAGATCGGTGGGCGTTTCGGCAGTCTGTAGCGCCGCATTGACGGTTTCAAGATAGGCAAGCTCGGCTTCTCCAAGCTCTATCTGACGGGTAAGCTCTACGCGCGCGTTCTTGCTTTTGGTATACTTTTTATAATAGCGCTGGGCGTTGGCGGTAGGAGAGAGCCGTGCATCCAGCTCGACCTCCACTGTACCAAAGCTCCCATCCTCGCGGTAATCCTCATAATCGATAAGAGACACCTTGGTAGCGCCCCTTTCAAGCGCGTAACTGTTGGCGACAATGAGATCACCCATGCGCTTATATGCCGTTGCCTGCTCACAAGCGGCAAGCTCGGCACGCTGCAGCTCCTGCTTATGCGAGATACGGGTGCGCGCGCTGTTTAACAAGCGTAAAATATCGGTAGCGCGCTGCTTCACGCGCGCCTCTCGGTCACGCGTACCAAACCACATGTCAAGCAAAGCCGAGGGGCTATCATAGGCACGGGTGCTTTCATATTGTGTTAAGGGCAAAAAAGCATATTCACGCGGTACACCCTTTTCATCGGTAACAAGACAAGGAGCAAAGCGCTCTGCCGTAACATCTGCGAAAATAGCGGAAAATGCCGAAAAAAGCTTGCTCTTGTCAATTGTAGAAAGGGGCGCATCGGTGCTACCCGTCGCACGATACACGATCTCACGTGCAACGGTGGCTGAAACACCGAGAAAATTGGCGGTGATCCACTTATCCGCAGGGCGATCTCCACCTACGGTATACAATGTCGTAAAACCATCTATGTCAATATTTCTCGGGTCTGTCTTCTCCTGCGGTGGCGGCAATTCATAGCGCATACCCGGCAGCACCTGCCTGAGAGCACTTGTGGTAAAATCCACAGGGCGCAGCACTGCGCCGATCTTCCCCTCCCCATCGGTAAAAATGAGGTTGCTATACTTGCCCATCATTTCGGCAATCAGGCGGCACTTTGTGGGGAAGCCCATTTCGTCGCGGGTATCCCATTCGGTAACAAGCACACGTTCAAAGCCCTCCTGCCATACACGCGAAAGGCGCGCGCCCGACAGGCGCTTGCGTAGCAGCATACAAAATTGAGGCGGATTTTGCGGATTTTCCATCGGGATCTCGGTAAATCCGATGCGAGGATTGGCAGATCCCGCATTGATGAGGAGGCGCTTACCGCCCGCAAAGGTGCGCATTTGGAGCACGACAGCATCGCGCTCGGGCTGGTAGACCTTTTCAATGGCGGCGCCGATCGCCACCGTTTTCAGCTCAGCCGCTATCGCGGCGAGAAATCCTGCATCAAATGCCATAGGAGCTCCTTTCTTAGGATGAAATGCGTTATCACAAAGCACGGCGGCACCCAAGCGCCGCCTGCTATATATTTATAAATTATTTGCCGTAAAACAGCTGATCTACCTCGTCAAGAGACGGGAAGATATAGTCGGGGCGGTCCTTTTCCTCTGCCTTTTCCACATCCTCCATTTTGGTCTCGCCCGAGAGCACAAGAACGGCAGTGACACCGTGGCGCTTGCCAACAGCGATATCGGTGTAAAGACGGTCACCAAAAATGCACATTTGGTCACAGGAATAGCCCGTTGCCTCGCAGATCATTTCAATGGTCTCTTTATAGGGCTTACCGAAATAGGTGGGAGTTTTGCCCGTGGAGGCGGTCACAAATGCGGCAATGGCACCGCTATCGGGGATAAAGCCTGTTTCGGTGGGGCAATTGAAATCGGGGTGGGTGGAGAGATACTCTGCCCCCCCGCGTACCAAGCGGCAGGCATTATCGAGCTTTTCATAGGTCAGCGTGGTATCAAAGCTGGTAACCACGATATCGGCTGTATCTTCCTTGCCCGTCAACATCGGGATCTTGTTCTCGCGGAAGTTTTCTACCAGCTCATCGGTGCCAACGAGATACACGGTCTTACCCGCGCGGTGACGCTTCAGATACTCGATGGTAACATCACCCGAGGTCATAATTTCCTCAAACTTGGGCGAAAAGCCAAGCTTTTCAAGCTTATTCACATAATAAGCGGTGGTGTGTGAGGCGTTGTTGGTGAAAAAAAGCACCTTTTTGCCTGCTGCGCGCAGATTATTTATAAAGCGAATGGCAAACGGAAACACCTGAAAACCAAGGTAGATTGTGCCATCCATATCGAAAATATACAGTTCCTTTTCCTTAAGGATCTTTGCGTCGGGATTTTTGAAGTTCATATTATAATATGCTCCTTTATTTTAACACTCTAATTATCATACCACACTCTTGATTTTTTTGCAAGGCTGTGCTACAATAAAGTTTAGAACAATTTTTCTTTTTAAGGAGGCTTGACTATGGGAAAAGCCGTACTC
>CAZOWH010000163.1:0-4435 GCA_964583425.1 uncultured Lachnospiraceae bacterium | reverse complement strand
ACCTCAACCACCGCTAACGCGGTCCCCCTTCTCCCTCAGGAGAAGGCCAATCAGCCGAATTTTCGGTTGCGGAGCGCTATATGCGATTGAGGGATTTTCGGTAAGCCTTCAGGCTTTGCCTGCGTTTTGCCCTGGAGGGGCTTGTGCATACCACCAGCTTAGCTGGTGCTTATGATTATTTCCTATGTTTTTTTATGATAGCAAATATTACCAGTAAAGCTAATGGTATGGCGATATACCAAAAATAAAAAATCAATGCGGCGAGAACGCCACCAATAATGCCACATACAATGATTTCTTTGAGACATCCATTGCCTAAATCAAAATATATCACATCAAAAAGCGTGTGATACAAATAAAATACAGCGGCGCTACACACGAACCATAAAATCCCAATAATTACACCCATGATAGTTTACCTCTTTTTTTCTTAATAAAATTTATAACCTACGGCTTTTAATGCCGCCAGATCATCATTTTTCAATCTTTTGAAAGATAGAGCTAAATTTCTCCTTTTTGAGAAATGGCAACATGATTTCATGTTGCCATGGTTATTATAACATGAAACCATGTTTTTTGTCAACATAAAAACATGTTTTTTTATATAATTTCTTCAAAGGGAGGTGCGGCTATTGTTTCATAGAATAAAAGATTTGAGATCTGATCATGATCTGACCCAAAAGGCTATTGCCGAAAAACTGGGTATGCATGTAACACAATATCAGGTGTACGAAAGAGGGGAGGTTAAGATCCCGATTGAGTTTTTCATTGATCTGGCGTGCCTGTATAATGTTTCTATTGATTATCTTGCGGGATTAACTGATACATTGCGAACGCTGGATGGATCGCCCTATCGAATCAATAAAAGTATTACCGCTTCTCAGGTAAGAAAAGGTAATACCAATACTAAGGATAAATAAATTTTATGCGAAATTATTGACAGTCGCGCGCCGAGTGTGCTATAATACATTGGAATAGTTGTACTTTTGACAATCATATTCTACGATCGACGGAAGGAAGGTGCGGAACATGGAAATAGCCATCATAGCGGCTGACATGAAGAAGGAACTGATGACGCAGTTTTGTATTGCGTATTGCGGCGTTCTCAGTAAACACAATTTGTGCGCTACCAGTATTACCGCTAAGTACATTTCGGAAGCCACAGGTCTTACCATCGAGAAAATGCTGACGGGCGAGCAAGGGGGCGAGCAGCAGATCGCCACGCGCGTTGCATATAACGAGATCGATATTTTGCTTTATTTTCGAGATACACGCCCCGAGGCGATCTATGACGATAAGGAGGCACAGGAGCTTTTGCTCGCTTGCGACCGCTACAACATTCCCGTTGCTACCAACATTGCAACAGCAGAAGCGCTGATCACCGCACTTGACCGTGGCGATCTTGATTGGCGCAACTTCTTGAATCCGAGAAGTGAGTATAACCGCAGTAAAAGAAAATAATGTGTTTGGAACACGCCCCTGCACTCCCGCGCACAGAGAGAGAGCGACTTGCTGAAACGCCCTTCACGCGAATGCTTCGGGTACCGCCCAAACGCCACGCTTTATAATTTTTGATTGAAACGCTCGGGTGGAACCGTGTGATAATATCGCACCCCGACAGGGTCAAAGACCTGTCGGGGTGCGTTTTATTTTAATTATAATTGTAAATTCCCAAAGGAGTAAAAAATATGTTTAAAGTAAGCTTTCCCGAAAAAACAGTAGAATTTGAAGCGCCGCTTTCGGTGTTTGATGCCGCAAAGGCTGCCGAGCTGGTTACGCGTGCACATATCGCTGCCGAGGTGGGCGGCACCACCGTTGGCATGACTTACCTGCTCACAGGCGATTGCGAGGTCAAGCTCCTCACCTTTGCCGATGCCGCAGGTAAGCACGTGTTTGATCACACCGCCGCACATATTCTTGCGCAGGCAGTTAAGCGCCTCTATCCCGCAACCAAACTCACCATCGGTCCTGCCGTGGAGAGCGGCTTTTACTATGATTTTGACAGCGAAATTCCTTTCACACCCGAGGTGCTTTCCGCGCTTGAGAGTGAAATGAAAAAGGTCGTGAAGGAAAATCTCCTCATCGAGCGTTTTGAACTCCCCCGTGCTGAGGCACTCGCGCTGATGGAGGAAAAGGGTGAGCCCTACAAGGTGCAGCTGATCAACGAGCTGCCCGCCGATGCCGTCATCAGCTTTTATAAGCAGGGCGAGTTTACCGATCTTTGTGCAGGTCCCCATCTCTTTTCTACCGCTGCCGTAAAGGCAGTGAAGCTTACGCAATGCACGGGCGCTTATTGGAAGGGTGATCAGAACAATAAGATGCTGCAGCGCGTTTACGGTGTGGCTTTCCCCTCAAAGGATGAGCTGAAGGCGCACCTCGAGGCACTGGAGGAGGCACGTAAGCGCGATCATAATAAGATCGGCCGTGAGCTCGAATATTTTACCACCGTAGAGTCCATCGGTCAGGGCCTTCCCATTCTCTTGCCCAAGGGCGCACGCGTGATTCAAACACTGCAGCGCTGGATCGAGGATGAGGAGCAAAAGCGCGGTTATCTGCTTACCAAAACGCCCCTCATGGCAAAGCGCGAGCTTTATAAAATCTCCGGTCACTGGGATCATTATCGTGACGGCATGTTTATTCTTGGCGATCCCGATGACGAAAGTAAGGAATGCTTTGCTCTGCGCCCCATGACCTGCCCCTTCCAGTATCAGGTCTTCCTCAACAAAAAACGCTCCTATCGAGAGCTGCCCATGCGCCTTGGTGAGACCTCCACACTCTTCCGTAACGAGGATAGTGGCGAGATGCACGGTCTCATTCGCGTTCGTCAGTTTACCATCTCCGAGGGACACCTCATCCTTCGCCCCGAGCAGCTTGCCGAGGAGTTCCGTGGCTGCTTCGAGCTTGCCAATTATTGCCTTGAAACGTTGGGGCTCAAGGAGGATTGCTCCTTCCGCTTCTCGCAATGGGATCCCGCGCGCACCGATAAGTACGAGGGCACGCCCGAGCAATGGAATTACGCACAGGGCGTAATGAAGGAGATCCTCGATGATCTCGGTATCGACTATAAGGTCGGCATTGATGAGGCTGCATTCTACGGTCCCAAGCTCGATATTCAGATCAAGAACGTGTTTGGTAAGGAGGATACCCTCATCACCATTCAGATCGATATGCTGCTTTCCGAAAAATTCGGCATGGAGTACGTCGATAGCGATGGGCAGATGAAGCGCCCCTATATCATTCACCGTACCTCAATGGGCTGTTATGAGCGCACCCTCGCGCTTCTCATTGAGAAGTATGCAGGTGCACTGCCTACCTGGATGGCACCCGTACAGGTAAAGGTGCTGCCCATCGGTGATGAGCATATCGACTATGCCTATGATGTGAAAAAGCAGCTTGAGGCAAAGGGCGTGCGCGTTGAGGTCGATGACCGTAACGAAACCATTGGTAAAAAGATCCGTACCACACAGCTTGAGAAGGTACCTTATATGCTCGTGATCGGTGATAACGAAATGAACGCAGGTAGCGTGGCTGTGCGCTCCCGTAAGGATGGCGATAAGGGCGCTATGCCCGTTGATGCCTTCCTCACCGAGCTCCTTGCAGAGATTCAGGAGAAGAGAAGATAAATATACCGATAGCGAAGGAGAAGGCAGGACCCTCTTAAAAAATGGGTCCTGCCTTCTCCTGTTGCCTGCAGCAACATTCACTTTCATCCCTCGAAAATCTTTAAAAATGGAAACGCAGATGGATTCGTCTCGCTTTATTTTAAAAACAATTTTCAAAAAATTGGAAAATCTGTACATGATTTTGGAAAAACGTTAAATTGTTTTTTGTGAAGCTTTCGGGGAAGTGAATGTTTTTCGCGTAGGTGAAAAACAAGAGAAAAGGGACCCTTTTCAAAAGAGGTCCCTTTTCTTTTTATTTTTCACTTCACTTTACATCGATCACAGACTCATCCCACATAGCGGGTGCCTCGTAGCCGAGCAGGTTGACCATCGTAGCCGCTACGTTGGAAAGTCCAAACTTGCCCTCGTCCTTTTTCACGGTGTAAGCCTTGGCGGCATCGGTGTTGTCGTAGATGATGCAGGGCACACGGTTGAGGGTATGGCTGGTCTTTGCCTTGTAGGAGCCATCCTTGCCTGCCTTGGGTTGTCCCTTCTTGTCGGTCTCGTACATCTCATCGGCGTTGCCGTGGTCGGCAGTGATGAGTGCTACGCCGCCAAGGCGGTCGATCACAGGGAGAAGTCTGCCAAGCTGCAGGTCAAGCGCTTCCATCGAGCAGCGAGTTGCTGCCAAGCTGCCGGTGTGACCTACCATGTCACCGTTCGGGAAGTTGACGCGCAGATACTGATATTTGCCGCTTTCCAGGCAATCGATCAGCTTATCGGTGATCTCTGCGCACTTCATCCAGGGGCGCTGTTCAAAGGGAACCACGTCG
>CAZOWH010000162.1:0-4483 GCA_964583425.1 uncultured Lachnospiraceae bacterium | reverse complement strand
ATGTCCTCCTTATGGTTTTTTCCACCACGGTGACCTCACAAGGCAACCTCGCAAACGCGGGGCACCAACCTTGCATCAGAGCCCGTGTGTGTTTTTGCTCGCCATCACGCAAGCGTGAAAAATTATAGCACAATATTATTATGAAAGCAACAACGAAATGATTTGTTTACATTTTTTTTACATTTTTCAATGTGAATCGAAAAGGAACCCACCATCTCGCAGATAGCAGGTTCCTCATTAATTTAAATTACATGCTCACTTCAAAACATGTATCAGCCCACCATCGAGGGGCGCAGAACAATGTATTTTTGGTAAGCAAAAAGTGTTACAAGCACGTTACTGCTTTCATACGGCGAAGCTGTAATCGTAACAAACTCGCAATAATCCTTGCTGGAGTGGATAAACATAAACTCACTATTGCCGAGATACACAAATGCCACCGCGGAATTATTGCTGTTATAGTTTGCCACAATAATATCGCCCACAGCAAGGTGCTCCTCCTTCACGAGGCGCACGATATCGTTGTTAAACTTATATCCGGGTTCATATGCTCTGCCGCCATAAAGCCCCGGCACAAGCATTTCGGAGACTGCGGTATCGGTGACGGGCACATCGTCTGTGTAGTCAACTACATCACCAAGCAGCTTAGTGGTAGACGTATAATCAAACACCGTCACACCAAGCGCATCCTGATACAGCTGCTTGATCATCAGCACGGGATTACTGAATTCTTTGTTACTCTCAGCGTATTCCTTAGCCTTGGCTACCACCAGTGCCATTTGCTCGGCGGTATAGCCCGAAACGGTCTGGAAGATATCAGCAGCGTGAATACCGTTTACGGTGGTTTGATAGCTTTCAATCATTGTGCCACTTACCACGTTCTCTTGTACCTTGACCGTCCAGGTAACCGTTACGGTTGCACCAGCAGCCAGATCGACCGTGCAGGTCAGCGTGCTGCCCTCCACCGTTGCCGCGCTCTCGGAACAGGAAACAAAGGTTACACAGGGAGACAGCACATCTGAAACCGTAGCTGCATATGCCTTATCAGAATGGTTGGTCAGCACTATGGAATAAGTGATCTCGCCGCCGCGATATACCGCGCTGTGGCTTGCGGTGCTTGCAGTCTTTTCAATGGCAAGCCCCGGGGTTCTCGTGCGATTGATCGCCTCCTCGGTAGGTGTTAAGCCGCGATTGATGGGGCGCAGCACCGAGAAATTGATATTGGGTTCATCACTCTTGTTGAAAATGTATCGGCCGCTTTTGGTGTTCTCAAACAGCTCGGATGCCTCCAGCAGCCTAACAGCGCCGTTTCGCTCCGCCGTGCCGGACTTATCATATGCCGCCGAGGGGTTAGAATTGTTGGTCACGTAGTCAGAGCCGGTGCAGTGCAATATCATGCCATTCCCCACGTAGATCAAGGTATGCCCCGCCTCATCGCCATTGGTTTTGATACGGCGATACACGATCACATCACCGATCTGCAGCATTCCTCGCACTTCGGAAAGGAGCGCCTTTTGTTCGGCATCGGTGGTATAATCGGCAGTCTCCCAATACCCGATCACATCGGGGTTGTTTGGATAGGTTCTTGCGTAATCGGTAAAGGTTTCGGTTTTGCAGTTGGTATCAGTCAATGCAAAGGGCAGCACATTGACGCCAAACGCTGCATTATATACCGCGTTTACATAGCTGCTGCAATCAAGATATACGGTATTTTGCGCAGTTGCCGCCTCAGGAGCGCTATTCAAATTACGCCTTGAGGTGGTTTGATCGTACTGGATCTGTTCATATTGATAATGGAAGGCATATGCTGCCTCCTTCACAATCGCTTCTTTGGTTGTAAACCAGCTCTCATCAAGCACCACCAGATCGTAATTGACAGAATTGGCGCCCGTATAAAGCGCATACATATCCACCGTAACAGCAGCGCCGGGATAAGTGGTAACCGACTCGAAATTATCCAAATAACCACGCCAATTTACACCCAGATTTGCCGTCATCACATTATCGCGAAAATCAACACAACGCGTCTCATCCGGCTTCATTGTCGTTAAGCTGTTCGCCGCGCTGTTCATATGAATACGGCTGACAGTGATTTTGTCTTTCCCTCCGGCGTAATCATTCAGATACACCGTACCCGAGATCCTGATGTAGGCATAATGCTCTATCGTACCAACCTGAAAAAGCGCCTGCCAATCGCTCCAGGAGTCAAGTGTAATAACATTGGTAAAGTCATAAGTCACCTCATTGGCAGCAGAAACGATAGTATCCTCAATATTTGCGGGATTTTTCTCTGCAAAGGAAAGATACCTCTTGCCGTGTACGTGGGAAACGGTCGTCTCCTCCACGGTTGCCCACAGAACTACTCTATCACCATAGGTATAACCGAAATTGGGAAAATCACCGTATGTAACACCGCGCACGGCAATCACATCGTCACTCGTGAGATCCTTTAAAAGCATTTCCTGCTCTCCCAAGCGTCCCTCCTCGGAAATACCGACATAATAGCCCTCAAATAATGCAAGTTTACCCTGTGCATAGTCGCTACCTGCCTCTTGGATCGAGACCTTTGAAAGCACGCCAAGAAATTCCCACGTTACGCCGTTATCATAAGATACCTCTACCGCGTTGATCTCGTCATTGATACGCAGCTGAGGGGTTGTGCCATTGACACCCGCAGCGCCGGTTTCGCCTGCAGCACCTGCGGCACCCACATCGCCCGTGGCTTTCACACCAAGTGTGGTCCACGTGGCACCCTCATCATAGGAAACCTCCCAAAAATTAGAGGCCTCGTTTACACGTAACTGAGGGGTTATGCCATTGACACCCGCAGCACCGGTTTCGCCAGCAGCACCTGCGGCACCCACCTCGCCCGTGGCTTTCACACCAAGAGAGCTCCATGTTGAGCCGTTATCATAAGATATCTCCCACATGTTGGTGGCGGCATCAATGCGCAGCTGCGGTGTAATGCCGTCAATGCCATCCTCTGCCTTTTGGCAGGATGAAAAGGAAAACACTAGCATTAAGCAAAACAGTATGGTTAATAACATTAAGAAGTTCTTTTTCATGTCATTACGCACCTTTCCTTGTTTTATTTCATTAAAGCACAAAAATTTGGGAAAATAAATAGAAATTCTTGTTCAAAATTTCGGAAATGTTGCTGTTTTTACCCAAAAATAGTAATAGGGGCTGACACATTTATAACGTATTGATGGCGAGCTCCCCGTTATTCACGGTAACCGAGGCATGCGTGATAGAACGGCTGTAATCGGCAATGATCTTCTCTGCCAGCACATCCTCAACATGGCGCTGAATGAAGCGGCGCATATTGCGCGCGCCGAATTTGTGTGAATAGGAGCGCGCGGCAATCAGCGCCAGCGCCTCATCACTGTAGGTAAGCGTGATGTGGCGCTCGGCAAGTGCCTCGCACAGCTCGCCCATCTGAATGGCGGCGATGCGTGTGAAATCCTCCTCAGCAAGTGCGCGGAAGGTAATAACCTCATCCACACGGTTGAGAAACTCGGGGCGCAGGAAGGTGGCAAGCGCCTTTTCGGTACGCGCCTCGGCGGCAGTGGAGGTATCCCCCAAGAACCCTGCAAGCGCGCCAGCCTTATCCGAGCCTGCGTTGGTGGTCATCACAAGCACGGTATTTTCAAAATTCACAGTTCTGCCGCGCGCATCGGTAATTCTGCCATCGTCAAGAATTTGCAAGAGAACATTGAGCACATCGGGGTGCGCCTTTTCAATTTCGTCAAACAAAACCACGGAATAGGGACGGCGACGGATCTTTTCGGTCAGCTGTCCTGCCTCATCATAGCCAACGTATCCGGGAGGTGCGCCGATGATGCGAGAGACCGAGTGCTTTTCCATAAATTCCGACATATCAAGACGGATCAGTGTTTCAGGGCTGTCAAAGAGATCGGCGGCAAGAGTTTTGACCAGCTCGGTCTTACCGACACCCGTGGGACCTGCGAAGATAAAGGAAACAGGCTTCCTTTTATAAGATACTCCTGCGCGATTGCGCTTGATGGCGCGCGCCACGGCAGAAACTGCATTGTCCTGCCCGATAATGCGCTTTTTGAGGCGTGCCTCCAAGCCATCAATGCGTTCAAATTCATTCTCGCTGATATTGGCAGCGGGCACACCTGTCCAGATCTCAATGACCTGTGCGAGCTCCTCCTCGGTCATCACAACGCGCCCAATTTCGGGCTCGATCACGGCGAGGCGCTCGGAGAGCTGCAGCTCCTTTGCCTTGATCTTGGCAAGCTCCTCAAAGCGGCGCTTCTCGGATTGCTCGTCATTGACGTCCTCCGCCTCAATTCTCTCTCGCTTTTCTTTTTCCGCCAACATTTGTTCTTTTATTTCATAACTTTCGTTTAAAACAGAGGAATTGAGCGAAAGATTGGCAGCCGCCTCATCGAGGAGGTCTATTGCCTTATCAGGCAGGTATCTGTCGGTAATATAGCGCTCGGAAAGCACCACCGCG
>CAZOWH010000161.1:0-4571 GCA_964583425.1 uncultured Lachnospiraceae bacterium | reverse complement strand
ACCAATGCGAATCACGGGTACCTCGGTCTTCAACTGCTCGTTTGTAAAAGCCTGAATCAAGTTCATGTTTGGCCTCCTTTAAAATCCGGATGTTCATGCAGAGCTGCGCAGCGGACCACCCTTAAATTCCGTGTAAACACACACGTGTGGTATTATACCACAAATTTTAAAAAAATGCAAGACATTTTTTGAGATTTTTTAAATTTCTTTTGTTGCCTTACGCTTTTGTATATATTTGATGCCAAAAAGCGTACCAATCATCAATGCGATGCCGATGGGCAACGATACCCACCAATAAAGCCCTACGTTTTGCAGCACGCCAGCAATAATATAGCAAACAAAGGAAACAGCAGCAACCGTAATGGCATACGGGAGCTGTGTTGAAACATGCTCCACGTGGTTGCACTGTGCACCTGCCGATGCCATAATGGTGGTATCGGAGATGGGCGAGCAGTGATCACCGCAAACAGCACCCGCAAGACAAGCGGACATGCCAATAACGGCAATTTCGCTGTCAAGACCGCCAAATGCTGCGCTGACGATCGGGATAAGGATACCGAATGTGCCCCAGGAGGTGCCGGTGGCAAAGGAAAGACCGCAAGCAATGAGGAAGATGATAGCGGGCAGGAAGAGCTTGAGGGCGCCTGCATTTGCAAGGAGACGATCCACAAACACATCAGAGCCGAGCAAGCCTGTGGTGTTCTTCAATGCGGTTGCGAGGGTGAGGATAAGAATAGCGGGCACCATTGCCATAAAGCCCTTCGGAATGGCATCCATCGACTCCTTAAAGGAGATCAGGCGGCGTGCCATCAGGTAAACGATGGTCACGATCAGTGCCACCAGCGAGCCAAGCGGCAAGCCGACAGTAGCATCGGTGTTACCGAAGGAGCCGATCAGATCCCATTGATAATCCCCTGCGGTAAAGAAGCCGCCAACGTACATAAGGGCTACGATACAGGAAACGATCAGAACCACGATCGGCACAATGAGATCGTAAACGCGAGCACCTGCAGCGCCTGCGGGCAGGCTTTCAGCATCCTCATCGGGGTCAACGGCACCGAGATCACCCTCTTTTTGTGCCTTGATCTCAGCACCGGACATTTTGCCGTAATCAAAGCCCATCAGGGTAATAGCGATCACAAATACGATGGTGAGCAGCGAGTAGAAGTTATAAGGAATTGCTTTGATGAAGTAAGTAAGTCCCTGCCCATCCGCTACGTGCTCGGATACGGCGGCAGCCCAAGAGGAAACGGGGGCGATCATGCAGATCGGTGCCGCGGTGGCATCAATGATATATGCCAGCTTTGCACGGGAGACCTTGTGCGTGTCACAAACGGGGCGCATCACGCTACCAACGGTCAGGCAGTTAAAATAGTCGTCAACAAAGATAAGCACGCCAAGCGCAAAGGTGGCAAGCAGCGCGCCCACGCGAGTCTTAACATGCGACTGTGCCCATTTACCAAATGCCTGTGAGCCACCCGCCTTATTGAGCAGCACCACGATGGCACCAAGGATCACCAGGAAGGCAAAAATACCTGCCGTGCCGGAAACTGCATCGATAATACCTGAATTGACAACGGTATCAAGAGCGCCCACCGGCGAAAAATCGGCATAAAAGAGACCGCCTGCAAGAACGCCGACAAAAAGCGAGCTAAACACCTCCTTGGTAACGAGCGCAAGACCTATGGCAATGATCGGCGGCACAAGTGACATAAAGGTTGCGTAGTAGGGGCTTGCGGCATCTGAGGGCGCAGTGCGCATAGTAATGGCAAGCACAACAACAGCGATCACAGCAAGCGCGAGGACCGCGAGATTAATGATCTGTCTTTTTTTCATAATGACTCCTTCTTAATTGATTTTCCTACCGATGCGGCTTAACACCACATCGGTAACAATTATAAATCAATAAGAAGAGATTGTCAATATCGGTTTGTGTTTTTTTGTCGTCTTTTCCACAAAAACGTCAATCTTTGACAAAGAAACACCGCACTCGCCCATATCTCCTCGCAAAACGGTAGCGGCGCCAATATTGCGGGCAACAGTGCGATATCAAAAGCTTGCTTGATCACAGCATAGGAGGCAAGCAGTAAAAAACCCAATGAAAAAAGAAATTTACCGAAATGATGTGAAAATGCGAGATACCGCCTGCTATGCCACAGCCGCACCGAAAACACGGCAAAATAGGCTACAAAAGTAGCAAACGCCGCGCCAAGTGCCCCTTGCGTGGGGATCAGCAAAAAATTCAAGCCAAGATTGAGCGCTGCACCGCAAAGGGCGGTGAGAAACGATGCCAACGACTTTAATTTTACGGCATATACACTGCAAAGAAAGCTTGAAAGCGCAGACAAGAGCGACGCCAACGTTAAAAACGGAATAAAAGCCACAGCCCCCTCGTATTCGGGCGCATAGATCACCGATACAAGCGGAAAGGCAAGCGCGAGGATCAGCGCAGCAGCCCCGATCGATACCGGCAGCAGCATATCATAAATGCGCCCAAAGAGCGCGGCACGGCCCTCTTCTCGTTCGCGGATAGCGGTATACTGCCATGCCTCAAGAAAAATACCGACCGCAAATGTAAGCACCGTGGGAATCCGCGCGGCGGCTGCATAAAGCCCTATTGCGGCACTGCCATGATAATGGAGAATGATATAGCGATCCGAGATCGAGGTGACCCACCACAGGGCTGCGGTCGGGATCAATGGCAAGGCGTAGGTCAGCATGGCGCGCAGTCTTTCCCATTTGATCGCCCGCCAAGAGAGAAACCGCCAAGGTCGCACGATCAGGAGCAAAGCAAGTGCCACGGTGCTGTCAGCTACGATCACGCCAAGCAGATACCCTTTAACGCCAAGGTGGAAGCCTGCCAAAAGCAGGATCTGCAGCAGCACGGTCAGGAGTGCACAGATGACCTGCTGCACGGCGTAAAGCCCGTAATGCCCTTCGGCACGCACGATGTGCGCGAGAAAGCTGCGAGAGATCGATGCGATGATATACGCAACAAGATACGAAAGATACATGTGCAAAATATAGGAGAGGCGAGACAGCGGCAGTAGTAATAAAAGCAGTAAAAAGCCGATCAAAATAAAAAGCACACCGGAAGATATAACAATTTTCTTATCCTTCTCCCCTTTTCCCGCCAAAAAACGAAAAACCGCTTCGGGGGCATTCAAGGAAACAAACGGCAGCAGCAGGATCGCTGTATCCACCAAAATATCGGCAGTGCCGAAATCCGCAGGTGCGAGGTGAGCGGTATAAAACGGCATCAAAAAAAAGACAGCTGCCTTTGAAATTGCCGCCGCGATGCCAAGCATTATGGTGTGAGAAAAAAGACCGCCTTGCTTTTTCATACATTCACCACCTTTTCTAAACTTAATATGTGCCAAAATGCCTTTCATGGAACATGTATTTTTTGCAAATAAAGAAAGACCTGCACTCAAGGATCATGCAAGTCTTTGCTTTGGTTTATTTCTTTATTTTTTTAATAATGCGACATTGTTTAATTTTTTATCCAATTTTACGCCCTTCATCCACAAATATCGGCAAGGTTGCGTGACCGTGCAGCATTGCGCCCTTAGTAAGGCAAGCGTTTTTATCAAGCACCCCGCAGGAGATGCCCGTGCCGCCAGTCAGCAAGCAGCCCTCCATCAGGATCGCGTTCTCCACCACGCATCCTTCGCCGATCTGCACGCCGCCGAATATGACCGAATTTTTCACCTCGCCGTTTATCACGCAGCCGTCGGCAATCAAGGAATTTCGCACAAACGCGTTATTGCCGTATTTCACAGGCGGTGCGTTTTTTGTAGCGGTTAAAACAGGTGCCTGCGGATTTTCCAGCAGCTCGGCACGCACACCGTCATCGCTGACAAGCAGCATATGTAAAGCGTAATATTCGACAAAAGAACTGATGCGGAAGAAGCGGTTGGGAAAACGGTAGGCATTTACCCTGCCCCTTGCCATTTGCCGCCGTATGATATCAGTGGTGAAGGAGGTATAGTGCCGTTCCTCTGCTTCGCGCAGCACCTCGCGCAAAAACTCTGTTTTGGCGATCCAGATATGGAGCGAGGGACCGGCATCAAGGGCACCCATGTGCTCGGCGCCGACTGTGAGCCCTGCACCACTTTTGCGGTGTGCCTCAATAAACGCCTTAAAATCGGGCATGCCCGCCACGTCACAATCTGCACAAAGTACATCGGCGGTTTCAATGCGATCCACCAGCCCCCTGATGCTGATAAGGGATTGCATACGCGTATCATAGCACTCTTCGGGGCTTGCATATGCCGCGCTGTAAGGCGGAACGATGCGAATGCCACCGATACGCCGCGCGAGATCCCAGTCCTTCCCTGCACCGATATGCTCCATTAAGGATTGATAATTGTGATGGGCAATAATGCGGATATCGGTAAGCCCCGCGTTGACCATAGCGGAAAGCGGAAAATCTACCAAACGGTATCTACCACCAAAGGGCACAGCACCCATGGTACGCTTGCCCGTGAGCATTGGGATATCACCATCATGTAAATTGGAAAAAATAATGCCTGTTACATTCATATTCATACCTGTTCCTCCATTAGCAA
>CAZOWH010000160.1:0-4587 GCA_964583425.1 uncultured Lachnospiraceae bacterium | reverse complement strand
GCATAGAGGAACACCTCACGCAGGGTGGTAAAGCCCCTCTCTTGCATCATCTTACGGCAATGGGGGCACTCCAACCAATGCGCCTTTTTGGGAGTGACGGCCGACATATCGTATTCGTCGGCACCGATGTGCAGCACGGGATCGGGAAAAAGCTCTGCCACCTCGCGGAGCAGCACCTCGATCCGCTCGAAGGTCTCCTCGCGCCCCACGCACACGGCAAACATGTGCTCGGGCGTATCACCCTCGCAGCAGATGCCCGCCTTTACGGCAAAGTCAACGGTGTGCGACAGCACCTCCACGAAGGGTGTGACCGAGATGCCAAGCTCGGCGGCATAGGCGATCATTTGCCGTATTTCCTCTTTGGTATATTTGAGGTTGTTTTCACCGTAGCCCCAAAGCTCGGGGTAGCTATCAAGCTGCACGGTACAGCCGGGACCCTCCATAAAGTGGAACTGCAGCACGTTCATGCGCGCGAGTGCCATCTCATAGATATAGCGGTAAATGCTCTCCATAGACAGCCAGGAGCGCCCCGAGCTTTCAAGCATCATGGCGCGGTAGGAGGCATCGGGCCAGTCCTCTACACTACCGCAGGGCAGCGTGAAGGCATCCCCCTCACGGCGCACGAGCTGCGCAAGGATCGCGGCGGCGTTGCGCACGCCCATTTCGTCACGGGCGCGGATCTCAAGACCGCCCTTTGTAATGCGGATATAGCAATACTCGTTTTTGGCGGCGTATACGCTTGCCACCGACAGCACGACGTTGGCATCCTCGCGGGAAACCGCCTCCACGGGGATATCGGGCTGCAGCACACGCAGGGTGCGCGAGAGACGGTTTTCGCTGTTGCCTACGGTAAACACACACAGCTTGTGGAAGCGGTAGCTGCCGCCGCTTTCCTTGGCGCGTTTGACGCGCGGACAGGTACAAAAGGGCATGATCATTCTCCTTTTTTCACTTCTTTATTTTCTTGCCGATCGAGCCAAATGGGATTGCCGACGGCGATGCGGAAGCCGCCGTGCGTGAGATCCACGACCTCGGCACGGTAAAAGACGCGCGGCTCTACCGCAAGTGAGAGATATTGCGGCTCTTTGCCGTTAAACATTGAGGCGTATGCCAATCCCTTGTCGGTATAAACACGCAGCTCATAGGCGGTACCCTCGCGAAAGGCGGGGGCAAAAAAGTCACCGACACGGAGTGTGAGCGTCATACCTGCGCGATACGGGATCTCCGCGCCCATGGGATGCCCGTCAATGAGCATCTGCATACCGAGTGCACCGACGGTATAATCTGCCGCGTGCATGCGGTCAAAAAATGCCCTGCCGGATCTTTCTTTAGAATAAAAGGTAGAAACGCAGGCATTGCTGACCTGCCCGTGCGTATCCGAGCCGCCCGCAGCATACACGTGCTTGCCGCGCGACAAAAGCTCACACCAAAGATCATAGCTGCGGATGGAGGAATGGCGCTCGTAGGAGCCGACCATGACCTCAAGATACATATGCTCGCCGATGTAATAATCAAGCGGATCATCCGAGCCCATCAAGGACTTAGGGTGCGGATGCACCATCATGCCGCCAAGCGACTGCACGTAGCGCGTCAGCTCCATAAAGCGCTTCTTGGTGAATTTGGGATATTTGAAGCTGCCTGTCAGCTCGTCGCCGCTAAACTCAAACTCAGGGAAATTTGCCAACACCATGGCAAGACCGTACTTATGGGGAAAGAGCATATTGTAATGCATACGGTCGTCGCCCGCATTCGTAAGATCGGTGATTCGCGTGCCGGGCTCGGTGCCAATGATAAAGCGCTCCTCATCCCATTCCGGCAAAAAGAATCCGCGCATTTGCCTGTGGTCAACGATTGCGGCAAAGTCAAGACGGAGCGCATCCATCGCGGCAGGCCAATCCTTCATCGGGAATTTACCGTCACTTGTGCCGCCGCATGCCGTGTGGGCGTGCTGATCGCCGTAATAGGGGCGATAGCCCCCGTAATAAGCATCCAATGCGGCAAAATCGGCTCGCGACGTGCCCAAAACGGTGTGCGCATCGGCGGTAGCGGTGCGCCAATCACTTTCACGGCATTCGATACAGTCGGGTGCCTCTGCGGGAGGCATCACTGCCCTGCCCCATATATGTTGAAAGCCCTCAAAGCTGCAATCCGTGATCTTGACAGCCTCACCGTCACCGAAAACCGTGATGGCATTTTGATTTCCGCGGGTATCCACAAAGCGGCAGCCCGACACGGTCAGTCGGCAGCCCTCATTTGCAAGGTGGGGCTGCAAAAAGCCCTCGCCCTCGCGTGCAGCATCCACAAGGATAGAATTGCGTACCGTAAGGCACACGGCGCGATCGGCATTGCACTGTGTGGCAATGCCGTTTTCACCGCCGATATTCTTGAGAAAGCAGTCCTCGATCATCAACTCAGTCACAGCGGCATTCAGCGCGCAATTCGAGACGCTTCGCGTGATATCGGTAAAGCCGAACACCTGCGCGGTGTTGTTGCATACCACACGGCGCAGCGTAACCCGCTCGGCGTTCATACGGGCAATAATGCCGCCGTAGCCAAGATCGGAAAAATCGGTAATACGAATATTTTCCAGCAGCACCTCGCGATGCAGCGCGGTATCCGCCGCCAAGGGTGCAGTCAGATAAAGCGGATGACCGCAGGGGCTTTCGTGTATGATATTGCGAAAGATATAGCTACAGGGTCGCTCACCCTTAGCGCGCCAATCCGCAAAGCGGAAGCGCCGACAGGTAAAGCCATCCAGCTGCACGGTATCAATGGTGGCATCGCCCTTGATTTGAAGCTTGCCGAAATCGTGACCGCCGACAAGCACGCTCTCCCCCGCACCGCCGCGGGCAGGATGAAGCGTTGGTGCCTCCAGCGGATCGGCTGCGGCTATATTGGGGTCAATGCATGCGCCCTCACCAAGGAAAATACGCGAGCCCGTGAGCAGCACGCCATCTGCCGCGCGCACACCCATGGGGTGCTCGCCCGCAGAAAACAGAATAACGGGTGCAGCAAAGGCATCGTAGGAAAGGCCCTGCAGCACGGTATTCGGCACATCACAGGCGGCAGCATTTGCCTCGGCACAGGTGGCGAATAGGTTGACGCCTGCCTCTACCCTGTAAGTAATGCCCTTATAGGTAAAGGCATCCTTGGGTGCGTTTTCAAAATTGCTTTGTACGGCATAGTAGCCCTTGGGTAACGATAGCATAGCAAGCTCCCTTCTGCAAAACAGATAGCATCCCTATTATAGCAAACCGAAGTTTAAAAAACAAGACATTTTTTTGCTGCTTTTGTGCTTTATTTTGCTGTTGGATCGGTATGAATGGCATCCTGAGAGCAAAGAAAGCCGAATGATCTTCGAAAACGCAAGAAGCGTTTTCGGCGGTTTGTTTGCACAGACTCTTCACCGACATAAAGTTTGCACATTACCCCTCTCGCCCGCCCGAGATCCCAACGCCGCAGGCGTTGCCCTACGGGTTCGACTACGCTCAGGATGACACGGGCGGGTTGGTTGCGTACATACCGCACCCTCCCCTGTCATCCTGAGGATTTCAACAAAGAAATCTGAACGGATCTCCGAAAATGCAAGAAGCGTTTTCGGCGGTTTGTTTGCACAGACCTTTTACCGACATAATGTTACCAATCGGAAAGAAGCGAGGCGGGCATGTACATAGTGCGCCGCCCTCCTCATCCACCACTTCGTGTTTCCCTTGAAGAACGCCATGGCGTTCTTCGAAAAGAATTCGCACGCGAATTCTTTAGCCTTCATCCCACAGGAGAAGGCAATATTGGTTGCGTACATACCGCGTCGCGATTTGTTTATCGCGCCGAGATCCTTCGTCGCGCTTTCTTGCGCTCCTCAGGATGACAGAAAGAGGGTGGTAAGTGCGTACATCGTGCGCATTGTTTGCACCGCATCGGGGATCCGGGAGGAGCAAGCCCCTCCCCTACCGATTTGTGTATAGTATACATTGTGCGCCTTGTTCGTACAATCGCCGCCCGCATGTTCGCACCCTCATTGTCATCCTGAGGGTTTCAACAAAGAAACCCGAACGGATCTCCGAAAACGCAAAAAGCGTTTTCGGCGGTTTGTTTGCACGTTTCGACCTTCCCCTTTGGGGAAGGCAGGGCGCGTGCGTACACAGTGCGCGATGATATAAAAAGAACTCTGCCGAGGCAGAGTTCTTTTTTTGCAAGCAGCGTCGCATTGCGCGCATTGAAAAGCAAGCAAAGCAAGATTGCACGCGTGGAGCAACGCCGCATTGCGCCGCTTTTTAGCCCTTAAAATATTTGACTGCAGATGCAAAGAGCTGCATATCATATTCGCCGAGGACGTTGCGGTAGAGGTTCTTGCCGATACGCTCGCTGTGACCCATTTTACCGAGCACGCGGCCGTCGGGCGAGATGATACCCTCGATGGCGGCAATAGAGCCGTTGGGGTTAAAGGCACTATCCATGGTGGGATTGCCCGCGAGGTCAACGTACTGCGTGGCGATCTGACCGTTTGCGGCAAGGTCTGCCACCAGCTCGTCGGAGGCAAGGAAGCGACCCTCGCCGTGGGAGATCGGCACGGTGTAGATATCGCCC
>CAZOWH010000159.1:0-4608 GCA_964583425.1 uncultured Lachnospiraceae bacterium | reverse complement strand
CGATCCGCCGCGGCGGCAACCTTTCGGCCTCCTCGATGGAGGTGCTTGCCATCGTGGCCTACAACCAGCCCGTAACGCGTGCGTTTATCGACGCTGTACGCGGTGTGGATAGCAACTATGCCGTAAACTCCCTGATTGACAAGGAGCTGATCGCCGCCGTGGGGCGCCTTGATGCCCCCGGTCGCCCTGTGCTGTACGGCACGACCGATAAATTTTTGCGCGTATTTGGTCTTACCACCCTTGACGATCTGCCCAAGACCGAGATCAAGCTGCCCGAGGCAAAGCCCGGTGAACAGCTCTCGATCGCCGCGGAGGAGATGAACGGCGAGACCACCGCAAAAAATACTGACGGTGTGGCGCTGCCCGAAAGGGAAGCCACAGCTGCGGCAGTGACATCCGCACCCGCAGCAGAAGCACCCTCACAAAACGCTTGATGCCCATAGCACAGTATCACGAAAGCCCAAGGAGGTGAGACAATGCCGATACCCTTGATCGTTTTATTGACGGTCGTGCTCTTTTTCGTGCTGCTGCTCATGCTCCCTGTGCGCTTCGTCATTACCTGCCGCGAGGCGGTTGCCCTAAAGCTGAAGGTACTCTTTGTTACCGTAACCCTTTTTCCACGGCACCAAAAGCCGATCAATCCGCAAAAATACACGGCGCGCAAGATAGCCAAGCGGAAGCGCCGCGCCGAGAAAAAGGCGGCAAAAAAAGCGGAGCGTGCCGAAAAAAAAGCCGCCAAAAAGCAAGAAAGCTTGAAATCGCTAAAGGACGGTCATACCCCCAAGCCAAAGCCTACACTGCGCGAAAATATCGCGCTGGTGCGCGCGCTTGCGGCGGCACTGGTGCGTAAAACAAACAAGCATTTGCGCCTCACTGCGGCGCGGTTGCACATTCGTGTGGCAACGGGTGACGCCGCCACCACCGCCATCCTTTACGGTGCGGTCTCTGCCTCGCTTGCCTACCTGCTGGCGGCGCTTGACCGCGTGACCGATCTCAAAACCAAGCCGCGCGAGATGAGCGTTTTTGCCGATTATCTTTCCGAGAAGCCGAGCGTTGACCTGAAATTGGTATTTTCCATGCGCGTATGGGAGGCGCTTGCGCTTCTTTTCTCGGTAGCGCTTGCCTTTATCAAAACACGCAATGCACAAAAAGCGGCGCGCAAGTCGGCAAAAAGGACAGCAGCCGATAAATAATACTGTACACAATACGAATGAAAGATACAGAAAGGAGCCCTTACAATGGCTGAACAAAACGAAAACAAAATGCAGGAAATGATCCGCACCTCGCTTGAGAACATCCGCGCCATGGTGGATGCAAACACCGTGGTGGGCACGCCCATCGAGACCCCCTCGGGCACCACCATCATTCCCATCTCCAAGATCTCGGTGGGATACGCCTCGGGCGGCACCGACAACACCTCCAAAAAGGATGGAGGCGCCAAGGTAATGTTTGCGGGCGGTGGCGGCACGGGTCTTTCAGTACAACCCGTTTGCTTTATCGCGGTGGATTCCCTCGGCAACACAGAGGTGCTCCCGCTTGCCACAAACGGCGAGGCGCCCGATACCATTGAGCGCATCGCGGGTCTCATTGAAAAGACCCCCGATATCATTGCACGCATCAAGGCGATATTCCCCAAAAAGAAAAAGAAGGAAAAGCAGGAAGAGGCGGTAGAGGATGTGGCAAGGGCTGCTGCCGAGGCGGTAGAAAACGTCAAGGGTGACGTGACTGTTGAGGTAACCGAATCGGTGACCGACACCGTGAGCGAAGCCGACGAAAAGACCGAATAATTCGCATATTAAATCATATACCTCCATATAGTCAAGTAGGGACGAGAGCAAATCGTCCAAGTGACCGTATAGAGGTGTACTATGAAACGATTTTTGCGTTTTTCCGTCCTTTTGCTGGCGCTATGCCTGCTTGTATCCGCACTACCTGTGGGGAGCATCACGCGCGAGACAAGCGTAACGCTACCCGCGCCTACAACCGCCGCGCCCGCCACAACAGCGGCATCTGCGGCGCTTTTTGACCCCGGTAGCGGTTGTTTTTTACTGGAGACAAATGCCGACGAGCGCCGCCCGATGGCAAGCACCACCAAAATTATGACCGCGCTGGTGGTTTTGGAGTGCTGCACACTGGATACAACTGTAAAGATACCGCGCGAGGCGGTTGGCGTGGAGGGCTCCTCGATCTACCTTTTTGAAAACGAGGAGATCACGGTAAGGACGCTGCTCTATGCCCTGCTGCTTAACTCCGCGAACGATGCTGCGGCGGCGCTGGCTATCCATACGGCGGGCAGCATTGCGGCATTTGCCACGCTGATGAATGAAAAAGCCGCCGCACTGGGGCTGCAAAACACGCATTTTACTAATCCGCACGGGCTATATGATGAGGCGCACTACACCACCGCGCGCGAGCTTGCGTTGATCACAGCAGCGGCACTGCAAAACGAGACCTTTGCCGAGATCGTAGCAACAAAGCGCTATTCCGTGCCGCAAAACGGCACCGATGCCACGCGCCTGTTTCTCAATCACAACCGCCTGCTGCGCACCTACGAGGGTGCTGTTGGCGTGAAAACAGGCTTTACCAAGAAAAGCGGCAGATGCCTTGTCAGTGCGGCAACCAAAAATGAGCTCACGCTGATTGCTGTTACCTTAAACGACCCGAACGACTGGCGCGACCACACCGCACTCCTTGACTGGGGCTTTGCAGAGTACGAGGGCTATTCCCCCGTGCCGGAGGCGCTTTCCATTCCCGTGGTGGGCGGTGTTGCCACCGAGGTGACCGTATTACCCAACGACTGCTTTTCCCTAACCCTGCCGCGCGGGCACGGTGAGATCACCTGCACGGTGGAGCTGCCCCGCTTTTTGTTTGCGGGCTTTGCGGCGAGCTGCGAGGTTGGCAGGCTGGTGTACCGCGCGGACGGTGAGATCATAGGCACAATTCCCTTAAAAACGGCAAACGGTGTCGAAAAATCCAAGCTAAACCGTACATTTTTTGAAAAGCTACAGGAAATTTTTATCAAGTAAAGGAGCACACCATGGATAGCACCGTGCGATTGCAAAAATATTTTACCGATTGCGGTGTGCTTTCCCGCCGTGCAGCGGAGGCGGAGATCCGTGCGGGGGCGGTCACCGTGAACGGCGTGACCGCCGAGATCGGACAGCGCATTGACCCCGCCGCCGACACTGTTATCTGGCGCGGCAAGGAGATCAAGCCCACTGCCGCCGCGCATCATTATATCCTATTAAATAAGCCCCGTGGATTTGTCACCACCCTTTCCGATGAAAAGGGCAGAAAAACCGTTGCAGAGCTTGTAGCGAGCGTGGGCACGCGCCTTTATCCCGTGGGGCGGCTGGATATGGATTCCGACGGTCTGCTTTTGATGACCGACGACGGAGAGCTGACCAACCGCTTAACACACCCCCGACATGAGATCCCCAAGCACTACCGCGTGACAGTAAAGGGCGCGGTCGATGCTGCGGCGCTTGCGCGGCTTACGGCACCGTTTATGCTGGACGGCTACGAGACCCTGCCTGTGCAGGTGGAGGTGCTTGCAATTGAGGGCGGCAATACCCTGCTCTCCTTTCTGCTTTATGAGGGCAGAAACCGCCAGATCCGCCGCATGTGCGAGGAGGTTGGGTTAAAGATCCTGCGCCTTTCGCGCGTGGCGATCGGCAACCTGAAGCTTGGCAATTTAAAGGAGGGCACCTACCGCCATCTCACCCCCGATGAGGTGGCATATCTGAAGGGTGAAAAATAATCAATTAGAAAGCGCTGTCGGCGGTTCGTCCGGCAGCGCTTTTTTAATTTATTTAACAACACATAAAATTGCTTCGCTTATGAGCATATTTTGCTTCGCTGCTCGAAAAATCTCGCTTGATGTCGTTTTAGGAAACATCTTAGTCAAAACTGGTAATTTTTACCAAAGATAATGGCGAAATTTTGGTTTATATTTTGTTTTGGAAACACTTGTAATATTTGGAAAATTATGGTAATATATAACCGTAACAAAAAACACTGGAATTCGGAGGATTTCAACAATGGAATACAACACAAAAATACTGATTGCCGATGAAAGCACGGACGCGCGACAAAATTTGCGTGAGATACTGACACGCGCCGGCTGGCGCTTTATCGATGAGGCATCAAACGGCGAGGAGGCGCTCACAAAGCTGACACGCAACCACTATGATGCCGCCCTTATTGACATGATGCTGACCCGCCTTGACGGCATTGGCGTACTGCGTAGCTATAAGGCGGCAAATGAGGGCAAAAAGGCACCCGTTTTCCTGGTGCTCTCCCCTATTGCCAACCAAACCATGATCGCGGAGGCAGTGGCGGCAGGTGCCGATCTTTGCCTGATGAAGCCCTTTGACACAAACAGCCTTTGCGAGCATCTGCGCCGCCTGCTTGAAAGTCGCGGCACACCCGCAGCGCATGCCGCCGGTAACACCGAGGCGATCCCGGATATCGAAACACAGGTGACCAAGATCATACATCAAATTGGAGTGCCCGCACACATCAAGGGCTACCAGTACCTAAGAACCGCCATTCTTTTAACCATTCAGGATAGCGATATCATCAACAGCGTGACCAAGGTGCTCTACC
>CAZOWH010000158.1:0-4639 GCA_964583425.1 uncultured Lachnospiraceae bacterium | reverse complement strand
GACCGCGATACCATGGAGCAGGTCCGCATCCCGATCGCCGAGTTGAAGGATTATATCGAAAAGCGCGTCGCGTTTTAATAAATAATGTAGAAAGGATATTGCAATGTTTCGTATTCGTATTGCAGAATTAAATATTGAAATACAAAATAAATATCCTTTTTCGGAAAATTTTTGTCGTGAATTTTTCGCCGAGTTTGAAACCCCCGATATCACGGTCTCGGTGACCCCGGAGGAGATCGCAAGCGAGCGCGAGCAGGATATCTACCATTCTGCCGACGGGTATCTTGAGTGCATCTGTGTTTATCGGCAAATTGCGCTTCAGCTCCCGAAATTTGATGCCATGGTCTTTCACGCATCTGTCGTCGCGTGTGACGGTGAGGCATATGCCTTTGCCGCGCACAGCGGCACGGGTAAATCCACCCACACAGATCTTTGGCTGCGCGTGTTTGGTGCGCGTGCCGAGATCGTAAACGGTGATAAGCCGATCTTCCGCCGCATGAATGGCAAATGGTATGCCTTCGGCACACCTTGGCGCGGTAAGGAAAAGCTGGGAGGTAAGACCGCAGCACCCCTAAAAAGCATTTGCTTTTTGGAGCGCGGCAAGGAAAATACCATTGCCCCCATCGGTGACGGTGCTGCAGTCGCGCGCCTTTTTGGGCAGGTTCTGCTGCCTACCGACCCGGTGATGGCAGATAAGCAGCTTGCCTTGCTTGATCACCTGATTTCAAGCACCCCCACCTATCTCTTGCATTGTAACATGCTGCCCGAGGCGGCAATTGTTTCGCATGACGGTATGTGCAGCTTTCCTAAAGGAGAATAATTGATGAAAAGAAATAACAATTTTATCAAACGAAAAATCGGCACCCAGTATGTGATCGTTGCCGTGGGCGCCGCTACCAAGCAGTTTAACGGCATGGTCTCGGTAAACGGCACAGGCAGCTTTATTTGGGATCAGCTCGAAAACGATATCACCATGGAGGCGCTTGTTACCGCCATTACCGATACCTATGAGATCGATGCTGAAACCGCCAAGAAGCACGCCGTCGAATTCATTGAGACCTTGAAGGGAGTAGGCGCTGTTGCAGAGTAAGCAGTACAGTATGGCGGAGCTTTATCCGATCCTGCTTGAGGTAATAGAAAGTGGAGGGGAATTTCGGCTTTGGCCTCGCGGCACAAGCATGCTTCCGCTTTTGCACGAGGGGCGGGATAGCGTTATGCTTGTTGCCCCACAAGAATGTAAAAAGCATGATATTTGTTTATATAGGCGTCAAGACGGATCCTTTGTCTTGCACCGATTGATGAAATTCACCAAGGAAGGTGCCCCCGTTTTTTGCGGTGACAACCAGCTTTATTTGGAGCACGGTATACCGTGCGAGAATATCATTGCGCGCGTCAGCACCTACTATCGCGGCGAAAAAGCCGTTTCCGTGCGTTCGCTCAAATATCGCCTTTACGTTTTCTTTCATTGCATCATGCCACTGCGCCGCCTGCGCTTTTTACCGCGACGTGCTTGGGGCGTTTTCAGTCGCTTATTAAAAAAGCAAAAGTAATTCTTTACGACAACAGCCTCCTATGGTAGCTACCGTAGGAGGCTGTTGTTATCAGATTTAGTGAGTAGTATTTGCAGTAAATTTATGTTATCGGTAGCAAACAGCTTTTACAATGTTGTCCTCGCCGATTTCCTCAAAGGGGTAGAGCGGCACGGGGCGATTTTGATAAGGCAGCTTTTGCAGCACAGTTGCTGCTGCACCGGGCGTGTCGGTATTACAGATCTCGGCAGCGATTGGGGTGTAACCGGCGCGGAGTGAGGTGCACGCCTTTACACTCACAAGCCGGCAAAACTCGGGGTCGATGCCAAAGCTGCGGAAATAGCCGATATCTCTTTCGCTGCCGCCTTTTTCGGAAACCTGAATAAGGATCTTATCTACCTCCAGCACTGCCACACGGCCACAGCTTACGCGCTCGCCGCGCGAGATCGGTCCAACCGCAATAAAGTCGCCTTGATGCAGGCTTCTCACGCGTGCATTTTTCACCAAAACAGGCTGAGAAAGGGAAGGAGCGACCGTGCCGCCGAGCGTAAAATCGGCGATACCTCCAACACCGATGGTGAAGGCTTGCTCAACTGCTGCCGCATCCGTGATACCCACGGCGGCACGAAGCGTAGTGCGGTAGGGGAGCAGATCCCTTAATACAGCGGCACTGTCAGCAGTAGAGCCGGCACCTCTTGAGTCTGCGGAATCCACCAGTATTACCGGCTTGCCCGTTTTGTTGGCAAGTGCCTTTTCAATGACCTCGTTTACCGTCAAAAGCGGCGTGCCCTGCAGCTCCTTACGTATTTCAAAATGGCGTTTGGCAAGGTCGTTTGCCACGCGAATGGCAATTTCTTCATTTTTGGCAATTACAAGAACTGCGCTTGTGAATTCGGGTACGTCAAGCCAGGGTTGCGCTTCAAACAAGCTGAAATCGGCAATTTCGCCGCGCGCGACCATGTCCCTCGCGTCATTCACCAGCGCAAGAAGCGCCCCTTCCTTTGTGGTGTAGGCGTGTGCGGGGGCAATCATCGGAATGGAAGCATAAGCGGTTTTTTGCGGCTCGCCTGCAAGGTGCTTTAACAAAAGCTTTGCGGCGCGCACGCCGGTTTCGTAGATGTCAATGTGCGGATATTCGTGATAACCGCACACGTAATCAGCATTTTTTGCAGTTTTAACGGTCACGTTGGCATGCAGATCGTGTGATACGGTGATCGGTACGGATTCTCCAATGGCAGCGCGTACTGCGGCTACGATCTCACCGCACACATCAGGTGTGGTAAGAGAAGAGGTGGCACCGTGCATGGAAAGCGCGATACCGTCAAACGGTCCTTCGTGTGCGAGGGTATCAAGAGTATCGTTTAAAAAATTCTGCCACACGGCATCGTCCATAGGGCCGCCGCTCGTCGCTCCCAAACACGTTCCGTAGGTAAGCTGCACGTCGGCGGTCAATAGGGTATCTACCATACCGCCGACCATGCCGCGCGTACCCTTCAGTTGTGCGCAGCTTTGTTCGGCGAACCTGATTTTTTCGGAAATAATAGGATTAAATGCATTCGTTTCCTGTTGTATCGCGGCGATAAAAATACGTTTTTTCATATACACCTCCAAAGCCCATGGCTGACTCTGCCAAAATTATAACATGTCGGGTTTAAAAATACAATATCAAATACAAAAAATCGCTCCCGTACGGGAGCGATTTTTTGCGGTTACGCTACGTAATACTGTGTGATGGGTGCCACTGCCTCGGTCTTTTCGGGCTCTTCGCCTTCCTTGTTGGCGTTTTTGATGTTATCTACGATCATGTAAATGGTGTAGAATGCCACGCTGACTACCATTAGCACACACAAAACGATGGCGAGAATGCGTGCGGCGATCTTGGATTTCTTTTTGTTGCTCATTGTTTTTTTACCTTCCTTAATTAAAATGTGTCGTCCATGCGCAGCTGCATGGAATCAATATTTTTTTCATTTAACAAAACACCCACGGCGGGGAGCTTATACTTGCGGTAGCCCTTGCTGTCACCAAAACGCTCGGTAAAGTCACGAAGCGCCTCCACGACCCTTTTTTCCTTTCTGCTAAAGGTCATCAACGTATTGCCTCCTGCCGATCTTGTGGTCATAATGGGAATAAGCGAGGATTTGAACACGATGGCACGATCCGCGTCGGAGAGAAGCAGGAGATCAAAGGGCTCCTTTTCAACCTCATAAAAGACCGATACGATGGGAGAGGCCTTTGAGAACGCGCCCGTCAGCTTGCGGCGGTTGCCCTTGGCAACGTATGCGGTGATGGGTACGCGCAGACCCTTACCGTTTTCAAAGATAAATACCATATTTTCGCCCTCGGAATAGGTGTTTTGTACCTTCATAAATATGGGGTGCTCGTCCTTATCCATGCCGAGCTTGGCGCTTAAAAAGTCACCCATGGCAGAAGCCTTAGTGGTATCAAAATCATCTACCGTGGCACGGTATACCTGCGCTTGATCGGTAAAGATCAAAAGATTATCTTTATTCTCGGCATCAAAAATTTGGTTGATGCTGTCTCCGTCCTTCAGCTTCTGCTCGTCGTTGCCGCGCAGGGACTGGAAGGTGATCTTTTTGAAGTAGCCCTCCTTGGTCAGCACCAGACGCACGGGGTAATTTTCCACCGTTTCCTCTTCCTCATCCTCGGGGATATCCGAGACAAAGATCAGCTGTGAGCGGCGCGGCTGTCCATACTTTTTCTTGATATCGGTGAGCTGCGTGGCGATCTTGGCACGGAGCTTGAGGTCGTCGGCAAGGATCTCCTCGATCTCGGCGATATCCTTTTTGAGGGACTCCATTTCCTGAATACAGTTGAGAATGTACTTTTTGTTGAGGTTACGGAGCTTGATATTGGCAATGTAATCTGCCTGTACTTGATCAATGCCAAAGCCGCGCATCAGCTCGGGCACGACCTGATCGTCACTTTCGGCGTGGCGAATGATGCGCACTGCCTTGTCGATATCAAGCAGGATCTTACCAAGACCCGTGACAAGGTGGAGCCTGTCCTGCTTCTTTTTGAGGTCGAAGCGGAGCTCGCGGCGCACGCAATCGGTACGGAAGGTGATCCATTCCTTGAGGATATCCACC
>CAZOWH010000157.1:0-4685 GCA_964583425.1 uncultured Lachnospiraceae bacterium | reverse complement strand
AGTGGGTGACGGGAATACCACTCTCGAGGAGCAGCTCCTCCATGCGCCCAAACTGGTCGTTAATGAGGCTCTTTAAGGGCGCGATATAGAGCACTGCCACGCTCGCTGCGGGGCGCTCGCAGAGCATGGAAAGGATCGGAAAAAACGCCGCCTCGGTCTTGCCGCTTGCCGTGGTGGAGGTCAGCAGCAGGTGGTGATCGGTTTCAAACAGCGTTTCTGCTGCCGCCACCTGCACGGCGCGCAGGCTTTCCCAGGAGTGGGAGAAGATATACTCCCGCACAAAGGGCGGAAAGCGATTGAAAATGCGTTCTGCTTCTGCCATAGCGCCCCTCCTTACAGTATGATGTCGGCGGGGTCAACGGTGGCTTTTTTCGGCAAATTGTCGGCATTTTCGGCATGCGTTTCGGTTTTTTGCGGCGCTTCCCCACCCTGCTCGCCCGTTACACGCGCCGCGAGTGCGGCGAAATCGGCTTCGGGATTTTGCATCAGAATATTTAGCACCGTCATATAGTCGCGCAGGATCTCGCGCGGGGTCATCATGGTATCGGCACCCGCGCGGGCAAGGCAAAGCTCCAAAAATTTCACCTTTTCCGCATCGCTGATGCGGGGCTCCTTGCCATATGCTTGCGCATAAAGTGCAGTCACGCGCACAATGAGGGCATAAAGCTCGTCATCGGAAAGGCGGCGCAGGCGAATGACGGGCCCAATGAGATTTTTAAATTCGGCATCGAAAAATCGGCTGTCAGAAAGACGGCTGCGCAGTGCCTCGTAGCTGAAAAGACCGCGGCGCGGATCCTCCAAAAACTGCGGTGTGCCGCCAAGCACAAGGAGCAGCCCCTCTGCCTTGCCCTGCAGGGCATCGTTGAACATGGAAAGGATCTTTTCGTAATTGTTTTCGCGGCTGACGCGGTGCACGATCTTATAAAGGTTGACACATTCATCGATAAACACCACAAAGCCGCGGTAGCCGAGCTTCTGTGCCAGCGCGGCAAAGAGCTTGATAAAATCGTACCAGTTTTCGTCATCCACAATGACGGAGACAGGAATGCCGAGAGCATTTCTCGCCTCGGTCTTGGAGGAAAACTCGCCGCGCAGCCAGCAAAGACAAGCCGACATCTTATCGTCATCCCCCGCGAGATAGGCACGGTAATATGCGGTAATAACACGGGCAAAATCAAAGCCGCCGACCATAAATTCCACATCGCGCAGCGTTTCGGTAATGCGGACGCGGAGCTTTTCGCCTGTCTCGTCCCCCTCGCCGATCTCGGCTTGGCATTGACCGATCCAGCGGGCAATGATGCGCGGGAGCGCGCCGCCGTCGGGCGATGCCTTGGAGGCAAGGTTTTTCATCAGCTCACGGTAGGTGGCAACACCCGTACCGCCCGTGCCGTAAAGGCGGCGCTCGGGGGTGAGATCTGCATCGGCGGTGAGAAAATCGCGCTCCAGCGCGTAGCCGCGCACCAGCTGCATGAGAAAGCTTTTGCCGCTGCCGTATCTGCCGATGAGGAAGCGCATGGAGGCGCCGCCCTCGCTGATGTTTTCAAGGTCGGAGAGAAATGCGCCGATCTCCTCCTGCCTGCCGATGGCAACATAGGGCGCGCCCGTGCGCGGCACCACACCTGCGGCAAGCGAGGCAAGGAGTGAATTGAGAACGCGGCGCGGTATGCGCGGCGCAGTATTATTTTGCAGATGCTCTGTCATGGCAAAATACCTTCTTCCTGTAATAATTCGCGGTAATCCTCGATCACGCGGTAACACCCGCCCGCATCCTCAAGGATGATATCACCGAGGACATCCCCCGCCACGGTGTTGATCTTGTCGGCTACGGCATCCACCATCATGCCAAGCTCCCCCGCAAAGGCACGCTGTGCCGCACGATCGGCGGGATCGCACAGCGGCAGGAACGCCGCGAGGGTGGCGAGGGTTGATTTAAGGGTAACGAAGGGGGTGCCGGTTGGGGGGAGAATTTTGTTTGCAAACGGACCGTCGAGGACGCCGGTCCCTACGAGGGAGGCGGTATCGTTCGCATGCGCACCGTCGGGGACGCCGTGACCGCCGCCGGGCGTGTCGTCGTGCTCGCCGCAGGCGAGGACAGCTGTCCCTACAGGTGCGGCGGATACATGATGCGCGACCGGGGATAAAGCGGTGTTTTCGGTCGAAACGGTTTCATAATTGATAGAAAAATCCGCGGACGGTGTGTGTTTTTCTGAAAAATCGATGACTTTTTGCGCCGTTTCGGGTTCTGCAAAGGCTTCGACAAGGCGCTTGGTGGTCTGCCAAGACGCTGCCTCGATCGCGGCGGCGCGGTCGGGCGAGATGGGGCGCACGGGCAGATCATAGCGTTTTTCATAGGCGGGCACGGGGGCGGGGGCGGTACGCTTTTGCGTGCGCTTTTCGGGGAGTGCCTCCGCGAGATATGCATCCAGCCTTGCGCGCAGCTCCTTTGAGACCTCATAGACCGTGAGACGCGACTTTACGCCCAACACGGCGCGCAACGCGTTTTCGGTATATTTCAGCACATCCGTGATGATATAACGAAGCTCATAGGTATGCGAAAAGGAGGCAAAATCCACTTCTATGCGCTTTTTGAGGGGATAGGCGCAAATAGCGCCCGCAAACAGATCGCGCGTGATAGTAGAAAATCCCCCCACACGGGGCGCGTTTTCGGCACGTTCCCGCGCAAAATGATCCAGCGTTTCCATCACGGCGCCGCGCATCACACGGTCGTAGTGCGGCACTGCCTCGCCGCGATAGAATTTACTTTTTTTATAATCGTAATTGCTGGCAAAATACAGCACAGCATCGCACATGACATCATGCTCTGCCGCCGAAACATAAAATTCCTTCAGGCGGCAACCCATCACCAGCTCACCAAATGCCTTTTGTGGCAGGGGTGGGGGCGGCAAGCGGTAAAGGAGCGAATAATCGACCAGCCACTCCCGCACCAGCACATCAAGGCGGGGGTGCTTTTCGCGATAGGTAAGCCAGAGACGAAGCATTGTTTCCTGCCCCGTTTTGGGGTCAATGGCATCACCGAGGTTGATAAGCTCATAAAGATAGAGCAAAAGATAGGAATAGTCGGCATCGATGCCCTCGCCGCGCCGAAAGCAGGTGCGCCACCAAAGATAAAAGCCAAGCTGGGGGCGGGTGAGCTGCGAATACTGCGGCATGTAGGAGAAAAAGGGCACATGCGGGCATTCCCTGCCCTCCAGTGCCGCCAGCTTTTTTGCGTGACGACGAAATTCGGCATAATAGGTATATTCGTTTTTGTGGGGATAGATGCGCACCTCATAAAGGAGTGAGCCCACGGGGGTATAGCGCGCCTCGGGCACGGGTGCCTCCTTGACGGCGGTCTCGGCAGTTGCCGAAACAAAGCGCTCGGGCAGCGGCACGTCGCCCGCCATGACGGTGCCCGTTGCAGACATCAGCGTGACGGGTGCGGGGGGGACATCGGCTTCTTTGGCGGTGATGTTGGAAAGCGGACCGGCGGGGATACCGTGACTGCCGTGGGCGGCATCCATTGCGAATAAAGCGTGGGAGCGGGGGGGCGGGGCTGTGATCTCCACCGCCTCGGTATCGCGGCGGGGCGGCGTTTGATAGGCTGATTTACGCTTTGGCACAAGCTCGGAAATATCCCAAAACGATGCCGGATCATCGGTTATTTTGCGGTCATTTGCCATGCACTCACCCCCTTTTCTGTAATATTCTATTTTATCATAACTCACATATGCTGTCAATCCTTTTTGCTTTTTCTGACATATTTTTCCGTATTCGCCAAGCTGTGTAAGAAAAGAACTTGACAGGCGACCTTTTAAATGATATACTATATTTTGCAGATTTACAAATAGCAAGAGGTTATGAGCATGATTATTACAGACTTACTTGAAAACAACGCGCGGCAATTCCCCGACGACGTGGCACTGGTGGAGATCAACCCCGCCGAAAAGGAAACCCGCCGCATGACCTGGCGCGACTACGAGCTGGTTGAGCCGACCCTGCGTGCGCCCTACTACCGCCGCGAGATCACCTGGCGCGTGTTTGACGAAAAGGCAAACCGCTTTGCAAACGCACTGACCGCCCGCGGCATTGGCAAGGGTGACAAGGTTGCCATTCTTTTGATGAACTGCATTGAGTGGCTGCCGATCTACTTTGGTGTACTGAAAACGGGTGCGCTTGCTGTGCCGCTGAACTTCCGCTACGCCGCAAACGAGATCACCTACTGCCTTGACCTTGCCGAGGTGGATGCGCTGGTGTTTGGCCCCGAGTTTATCGGGCGCGTGGAGGAGATCGCGGATGCGATCAGCCACAACCGTTTGCTGATCTACGCAGGCACGGGCTGCCCCTCCTTTGCCGAGGACTATGCCGAAATGACGGCAGAATGCTCGGGCGTTTACCGCATGCCGCACCTGACGGAAAACGACGATGCTGCCATTTATTTTTCCTCGGGCACAACGGGCTTTCCCAAGGCTATTTTACACACGCACCGCGCCCTCATTCACGCCTGCCGTGTGGAGCAGAATCACCACAGCCAGACAAGAGACGATGTGTTCCTTTGCATTCCTCCGCTCTATCACACGGGCGCAAAGATGCACTGGTTCGGCAGTCTCATCTCCTGCTCGAAGGCGGTGATCTTGAAGGGCACCTCGCCCGAGACCATTTTGCGTGCCGCCTCCGAGGAGCATTGC
>CAZOWH010000156.1:0-4711 GCA_964583425.1 uncultured Lachnospiraceae bacterium | reverse complement strand
CGATCTTCATCATATCACAGGCAAGTGCCTTAACGGCACCGTGTGCGAACACAATCTCATCCTTGGAGGTAAGTGCATGGAATTTGTTGCCCGCGGTCTTGAAGGTCTTGCCCGTGATCTCGGAAACAGCCTCCGCAACCTTCACGTCAAAGCCCTTCGGGGTGTTAAGACCCGTGCCGACGGCGGTGCCGCCGAGCGCGAGCTCCCTCAGGGTCGGGAGCGATGCCGCAAGCAACTCCTTGTCGCGCTCAAGGCTGGTGCGCCAGCCGGAGATCTCCTGCGAGAAGGTGATGGGCGTTGCATCCTGCAGATGGGTTCTGCCGCTCTTTACAATGCCTTCGTTTTCCTTTTCCAGACGCTTGAAGGTAGCAATCAGCAGATCGATCGCGGGGAAAAGCTTATCCTCAATGGCAGTTACCGCCGCAATGTGCATTGCGGTGGGGAAGGTGTCGTTGGAGGACTGGCTCATGTTGATGTCGTCATTCGGGTGGCAAAGCTTTTTGCCCGCCAGCTCGTTGGCGCGGTTGGCGATCACCTCGTTTGCATTCATGTTCGACTGCGTGCCCGAGCCCGTTTGCCATACCACAAGCGGGAAATGGTCGTTCAGCGACCCCGACATGACCTCATCACAAGCCTGCTTGATGGCAGCAAGCTTTTCATCGGTCATCTTTTCGGGCTTCAGCGCGTTGTTGGCAACAGCTGCTGCCTTTTTGAGCACACCGAATGCCTTGGTGATCTCACGGGGCATGGTCTCAATGCCAACGCCGATCGGAAAGTTTTGGTGACTGCGCTCGGTCTGCGCAGCCCAATAACGGTCGGCAGGTACCTTGACCTCGCCCATGGAGTCATGTTCAATGCGGTATTCCATGTTGTTCCTCCTAAAGAAAAGTGTGTATATATGCGGGCGCGCGAAAACGTGCCGCAAATTATCATTATATATTATATCACAAGCCCTTTGCACCGTCAAGAGGGCACAAACCAAATAATGCGACAAAGTTTTTGCCGTTTTTGACAAATTTTTAACAAAAAATATGTTACTTTTTACCTTTTTCCGACAATCCGGTAAAAAAATGCCTTCGCGCTTGAATTTTTTCGCCCGCTGTGGTATAATGATTAAGAGTATACTGTGTGAAGGAGCTTCTATGCTGGAATTGCAACACATCAGCTTTTCCGCACCCGCAGAGGATGGCGGAAAAACCGAAATATTAGATGATATCAACCTGAAAATCTCCGAGCGGTTTGTGGCGATCACAGGCCCAAACGGCAGCGGAAAATCCACGCTCGCCAAGATCATTGCGGGCATCATTACCCCCACATCGGGGCGCATTTTGTTTGACGGTGAGGATATTACCGCGCTTTCGATCACCGAGCGCGCACGCCGCGGCATCAGTTTTGCCTTTCAACAGCCCGTCCGCTTCAAGGGTCTGACGGTCAAGGACCTCATTTCCCTCGCGGCAGGCGAAAAGCTTTCGATCTCCGCCGCCTGTGCCTACCTCTCCGAGGTCGGCCTTTGCGCAAAGGAATATATCAACCGTGAGGTAAACGCATCGCTCTCGGGCGGCGAGCTCAAGCGTATTGAGATCGCCGAGATCCTTGCGCGCGGCACAAAGCTCTCAGTCTTTGACGAGCCCGAGGCAGGCATTGACCTCTGGAGCTTTAATAGCCTTATCAAGGTTTTTGAAAAAATGCACAAAAAAACCAAGGGCAGCATCCTCATCATCTCGCACCAGGAGCGCATTCTCAATATCGCAGACAAGGTCGTGATGGTGGCAAACGGCAAGATTGCCGCAGAGGGCAAAAAGGAAGATGTGCTGCCAAAGCTTTTCGGCACCGTTTCGGGCTGCCGCTTTACGGAGGTGAACTGACATGCCGGAACTTGACAGCATCAAAAAAAATCTTTTAGAGCAGGTGGCGGGCATTCACGAGATCCCCGCGGGCGCCTACTCCCTGCGCGTTGATGGCAAGCTGTTTGGCAAAAACAACTCGGAAAACATCGAGATCGTCGGAAAAACCGACAAGCCCGGCATTGACATCTATGTAAAGCCCGGTACAAAAAAGGAGAGCCTGCATATCCCCGTGCTGCTTGCGCAATCGGGTCTCAAGGAGCTGGTCTACAACGATTTTCACATCGGTGAGGATTGCGATATCACCATTGTGGCAGGCTGCGGCATCCACAACGGCGGCAGTGCCGAGAGCGAGCACAGCGGCATTCACGCCTTTTACCTTGGCAAAAACGCACGTGTGAAATATATCGAAAAGCACTATGGCGAGGGGGACGGTAACGGCAAAAACACCATGAACCCCACCACCATCGCGGAGCTTGCCGAGGGCGCCTACATGGAAATGGAGACCGCTCAGATCAAGGGCATTGACAGCACCAATCGCATGACAAAGGCAAAGCTTGCCGACAAGGCAACGCTTATCGTGCGCGAAAAGGTGATGACGCACGGCGCCCAGCGCGCCGAAACGCATTTTGAGGTTGACCTCAACGGCAAGGAGTGCGGCACGCACGTGATCTCCCGCTCGGTCGCACGCGACAAATCGACGCAGCTTTTCGTTTCCCACGTGAACGGCAACAACGAGTGCTCGGGTCACACCGAGTGTGATGCCATCATTATGGACGAGGCAAGCGTTGCCGCCGTGCCCGAAATCGTAGCAAACCACCCCGATGCCTCCCTCATTCACGAGGCGGCGATCGGCAAGATCGCAGGCGAGCAGCTCGTGAAGCTGATGACCCTCGGTCTTACCGAAAAGGAAGCCGAGGAGCAGATCGTCGGCGGTTTTTTGAAATAAGACGGGGAGGAAGAGGGACCCCTTTTGAAAAATGGGTCCCTCTTCCTCTGCTTTTTCAAAAGAAGCTCCCTCCTCCGAAAAACACAGAAAGGAAACACAATGGTACCGATTTTACCCGATCTTGGCGTGCTTTTGCCGTGGTATGAGCAAAACAAGCGCGACCTGCCATGGCGACACACAAGAGACCCTTACCGCATCTGGGTCTCGGAGATCATGCTGCAGCAAACGCGTGTAGAGGCGGTATTGCCCTATTATGCGCGTTTTCTTGACACGTTACCGAGCATTTCCGCGCTTGCCGCGGCACCCGAGCCCCTTCTTTTAAAGCTTTGGGAGGGGCTTGGCTATTACAGCCGCGTGCGCAACATGCAAAAGGCGGCACGCACCGTAATGGACGCGCACGGGGGCAAATTTCCCACCACGTACACCGAAATTCGTGCACTCTGCGGCATTGGGGACTACACCGCGGGTGCGATCGCATCCTTTGCCTTTGATCTTCCCTACCCCGCCGTTGACGGCAACGTTTTGCGCGTAGCGGCACGCCTGCTCTCTTATGAAAACGACATTCTCTCCCCCGCCGCCAAAAAGGAGCTCACTGCGGCAGTGACAGCCGAGGTGCAAAAGCACCCGCCCGCCGCGCTGAATCAGGCTTTGATGGAGCTTGGCGCTACCGTTTGCCTGCCAAACGGTGCGCCACGGTGCGAGAAATGCCCGCTTGCGGCGGTCTGCGCGGCACATGCCGTAGGACGTGAGACGGTGCTACCCATTCGTAAAAAACCCGCCCCGCGCAAAAAAGAGGCGCGAACGGTGCTTGTTTTACGCATCGGAGACCGCGTGGCGCTTTGCCGTCGCCCCGCAGAGGGGCTACTTTCGGGGCTGTTTGAGCCCTATTGTCTTGCAGGCAAGCTAACCGCCGAGGAGGTTGCCGCGGCGCTCGCCACCCTTGGCATCACCCCACAGCGCTTGATGCCCCTCGGTGAGGCAAAGCATATCTTTACACACCTTGAATGGCACATGACGGGGTTTGAGATCATCCTTTCGGAGCGCGACACTGCGCAGCTCCCGCAGGAGCTGTTTTTCGCGCCACGTGATGAGATCGATACCGTTTACGCTCTTCCCTCCGCCTACCGCGCCTACCGCGCGTTTATGTGAAATTATAAAAGACACTCTATTTTATACAAAAAAAACGCAGAAGATGTTAATGCATCTTCTGCGTTTTTTAACTGTTGGGCTGCCATAAAACGGTGCCGTTTTGCTCGGTTATACAGGGTACTTCCTTACCCATTTGATTCCGTCGGCGCGTCAACACCGAGAGATCCTGCGGTTTGCTGCTTTGTTCAGAGAACTGCAAATTCAATGCGGAGAAAAAATACCCCGCGGCGCACAAAAGTGACCGCGGGAGAAAATCCGTCGCAAAAAATCCTTTTCCGAAATATCCCCTTGCGAAACCGAAAAAATGTGTTATAATATCCCTCGGGTGCCGGTTATCCGGTTGTATAGGAGTGCTTCCTCACTTCTGTGCAGGGCTGTCATGCGTCAACATGGCAGTCCGCCTTTTTTATTTGTACCTTCATTTTATCATAATCAATCGCGTTTGTCAATGGGTTTAGCCAAATTATGCCTATTGCGCTTGCCACTTCACTACCGTGGCGGTCACATCGGCGGTTTTTACCGAATAGGGCGTGCCATCGGGCAAAAAGGTAAGCTCTGCGCCCTCGCAAAGCACAAGGGTATGCCCCGCATCATTCACTGTTGTTTCGGTAACGGCACCCGCGGTGGGAAAGAGTGAAAGGAGCGCCGCGCCAACACCGCCCATATCCCCCGCAGTGATCCCCTCGCAGCTGAGCGTTACCGTGCCGTCGGCGACGCGAGCAAGCACAGTGCCCGCAATCTCCTTTGGCGCATAAAATGTAACCGTGGC
>CAZOWH010000155.1:0-4762 GCA_964583425.1 uncultured Lachnospiraceae bacterium | reverse complement strand
CGCGATACGCTGGATGTGCTCTACAAGGGCAAAAACATCTCCGATGTACTGAATATGACCGTTGAGGAGGGGCTCTCCTTCTTTGCGGATATCCCTTCGATCAAACGCAAGCTCCAAACCATGTTCGATGTGGGGCTTGGGTATATTGCCATCGGGCAATCCTCCACAACACTGTCGGGCGGTGAGGCGCAGCGCATTCGCCTTGCCACCGAGCTTTCAAAGCGCAGCACAGGCAAAACCATTTATATCCTTGATGAGCCTACTACAGGTCTCCATAGCGCCGATGTGGCAAAGCTCATCAAAATGCTGCAACGCCTTGTTGATGCAGGAAACACGGTGCTTGTGATCGAGCACAATCTCGATGTGATCAAGACCGCCGACTATATCATTGACCTTGGTCCCGAGGGGGGTGAGGGCGGCGGTACCGTGCTTGCCACGGGCACGCCCGAGGAGCTTGCCGAAATATCGCACTCCTACACGGGGCAGTATCTCAAAAAATGGCTGGGGAGGGGCAGATAATGGAATTTGTAGCCACCTGTCTCTTTGGACTTGAAAAGCAGCTCGGAGAGGAACTGGATGCACTTGGCGTGAAGCGCCTTGAAACCATTGACGGGCGCGTGACCTTTGCGGGCGAGGAAAAGGACCTTGCCCGTGCCAATGTACGGCTTCGCTGTGCCGAGCGTATTTACATCAAGGTGGGCGCGTTTCCCGCACGCTCATTTACCGAGCTGTTTGACGGCGTGCGCGCACTCCCGTTTGAGGATTATATCGGACCGGACGACGCCTTTCCCGTCAAGGGACATGCTATAAAAAGCACGCTCTTTTCTGTGCCGAATTGTCAGAGCATCGTCAAAAAGGCAATTGTGGAACGCCTGCGTGCTATGCACGGTGTAACCGTTTTGCCTGAGGATGGTACAAAATATCAGATCGAATTTTTTATCTTCAAGGATGTGGCAACGCTCATGATCGATACCTCGGGCGTTGCGCTTCACAAGCGCGGTTACCGACCTGCCGCGGGCGCGGCACCGCTCCGTGAAACGCTGGGTGCTGCCATGGCATTGACCGCACGTCCGCGCGCCGACACACTGATTTGGGATCCCTTCTGTGGCTCGGGTACGATCGTGATCGAGGCGGCGTTTATTGAGAAGAACATTGCCCCCAATATGGGGCGCGTTTTTGCCGCCATGGATTTTGATTTTCTTGATCACCGTATCTGGCGCACAGCACGCGAGGAAGCAGAAGATCTTGTAAAGAGGGAAGAGAAAATAGAGCTCTTCGGCTCGGATATTGATGAGAAGGTGTTGCAGTACGCAAGAGAAAATGCCGCCCGCGCGGGTGTTGCCGACTGCATCAAATTCTTTCGTGCCGACGCCCGCAAAATTGAAAAACCGGACCGTCGCGGCACGCTCATTTGCAACCCGCCCTACGGCGAGCGCATGATGGAGTTAAAGGAGGTCGAGGCGCTTTACCGCGACATAGGCAAAACCTTTGCCACCTTTGCACCTTGGCAGATGTACGTACTCACCTCACACCCACGGTTTGAGCAATTTTTCGGTCGCCGCGCCGATAAAAAACGCCGCCTTTATAACGGTATGATCCCGTGTGATCTTTATCAGTATTTTAAACCGAATTTCATCAAAAAATAACACACCAAACATCGTAGGGGCGCTTCACGAAGCGCCCGCGATCAACAAAAACGGGCGATTCGTGAATCGCCCCTACCCAATGCATCAAACAACGCGCAGAACGTGATGCTAACCCGTAGGGGCTGCTGTCCTCGGCTTCGCCGAGCACGTCAAGGTTTGCACCGCAAACCATTGCGGGTCTGCTCCCTCTCGTGATCCGCGGCGCATCAAATTGAGCAGTGCGAACAAACCGCCGAAAACGCCAATTGCGTTTTCGGAGATCCTCACGGCGTGCTTTGTTGCCCGCCTCAGGATGACAATGAGGGTCCCCCCTCCCGCAATTTACATATGCCAAAACGCCCCACAGGATTTTGCCTGTGGGGCGTTTTTAAATATTCTATCGCAATATGGGGGGTGATAATGGGGGATGTTATCCAAAGCTTTTTGGCGCGGAAAGCTCGCTGTTGATATAGTTGTCCCAATCGTTGCAGGCGCGGATCTGAACCGTAAAGCCTTGGTTGCCAGCATCAAAGTTGTAGGTGGTTTCATAAGAGGACACTGTAGCAACCATAACGCCGTTGATGATGATCTGATAGTGGTTGGCACCGCTAACGTAATCCCAACTGAGCACACCGCCCTCGTATGTGATCGTGCTTGCCGCAACGGGGGGGATCTTGGTTAGGCTCTGGTAGGTCCAATCTGAGGGGAAGCTGCCTTTGACAGCACGCACATAATAGTTATGATACCCCTCTTGCATTGCAGTAAACTCACACGCGGTCAGCTTTACGATACTGTCGCGGTCGTAATCCAACATAACCTCGTAATAATCCGCGCCGTTAACGGGTGCCCAGGTCAGGGTGCCGTCAGCCGTTACGGTAATTTCGGGGGCGGCGGGGGATAATTTTGTGCAACCCCTAAATGCATCTGCATGAATATCGATCTCGGTGCTGAGTATCTCAACGCTCTCAAGATTTTCGCAATCTCCAAAAGCGTACTCGCAAATTTTTGTAACACTTTCGGGGATCGTGATCGAGGCAAGAGCGGGGCATTCCAAAAAAGCGGCACACCCAATAGTGGTAATGCTGTTTGGGAGATTGATTTTTTCAAGAAGCGGTGCTATCCAAAATCCGATGCCGTATATCTCTGTTAAATCATCATAGGCGATAAAAGACGGAGCCCCCACGCAGGTCACTGCCTTGCCGCGATAGGTTGCGGGAACGGTGATCTCTTTGGCATATAACGCCTTGCCGATTCCCACGGTATAGGTGCCGTCGGGCAAAAGGAAAAAGTCAAGCTCTTGCGGGTTTTCTTGATCAGCATTCTTGCCGTCCTCGCCCGGTTCGCCCTTTGCACCGTTTGCGCCCTTTAGGCTCTCAAGCCATTCAGCTTCGGTGCCAACAAAACCGTTTCTCACGGCAATATCGTAGGCAGACTCCGCCTCGCACGCACAAAGCATTGCGGCAATGAGCAGCAGCATGCACAGTAATGTTAAAAGCTTTTTCATGATGTACCTTCCTTCTTGTTCTTGGGATAATATGGCTGCGCCACGGCTTTAGTGTAGCACGATTCCCCCAAAAAGTCAATCAAAAACCCTTTTAAAAGCGATTTTTCCAAGCGAATGTAACATTTTCTCTTTTCTTATACGCACCACTTGACATTTATTTATAAGAATAGTATAATATTATACTGTAAAATTATATCTTAAGGAGCCCCAAATGCCAAAGAATTGTGCCCAAAACACGCCCGTGGGCGTTGCTACTGATATGACACCATATATCAATGCTGTTCGCGCCTATACCTGCACGCGCGCGTGTAAGCCGCGCTGCTTTGTCCTCACGTTTGGCTGTCAGCAAAACGTGGCGGATAGCGAAAAGCTTGCCGGTATGGCAGGGGATATGGGCTACCTGATCGTTGATGCTCCCGAGGAGGCTGACCTTATTCTTGTCAATACCTGTGCCATTCGCGAGCATGCAGAGCAAAAGGCGCTCTCCATTGTGGGGCAATACAAGCACTTAAAGGAGAAAAATCCGGCGCTGATCATCGGTATTTGCGGCTGTATGGTGGCGCAGGAGCACCGCCGCGAGGAGATCAAAAAGAGCTATCCTTATGTCAGCTTCGTGCTTTGCACGTCGGTGATCTATCGCCTGCCGCAATACCTTGCTGAGGTGCTTTCGGGCGGCAAGCGTATTTTCCGCGGTGAGGAGGAGCATACCGTAGCGGAGGGCGCGCCCATTCGGCGTGAGAGTACTTACCGCGCGAGCGTGAGTATCATGTACGGGTGCAACAACTTTTGCTCCTACTGCATCGTGCCTTACGTGCGCGGGCGCGAGCGCAGCCGCGAGCCTGCGGCTGTCATTGCGGAGGTCAGGGAACTGGTTGCCAAGGGCTATAAGGATATTACGCTGCTTGGGCAAAACGTAAACTCCTACGGCAAGGACCGTGCCGATGGCTATGCCTTTCCGCAGCTGCTTGCCGACCTTGATAGGATCGAGGGGGATTACACGCTCCATTTTATGACCAGCCACCCCAAGGACGCAACGCGTGAGCTTGTTGACGTGATGGCGGAGAGCGTGCACGTGGCGCACAGCTTCCATTTGCCCCTGCAAGCGGGCAGTGACAGAATTTTGTCGCTGATGAACCGCCACTACGACCGCGCAAAATATCTTGATATTCTTGATTATATGCGCGAGAAAATGCCCGATATTGCCGTCACGTCGGATATTATCGTTGGCTTTCCCTCCGAAACCGAGTGTGAGTTTGAGGAAACGCTTGAGATGCTGCGCCGTGCGCGCTTTGATATGATCTACTCCTTTATCTACTCGCCGCGAAAGGGCACGCCTGCCGCTAAAATGGAGGGGCAGATCCCCCACGAGATTTCTGCCGCGCGTATGAACCGTCTGCTCGCGCTGCAAAACGAAATTGCCGCCGAGCAAAACGAAAAGCTGCTTGGGAAAACCTTGCGCGTGCTTTCGGAGGGCGTGAGTAAGACCGATGAGAGCGTGTTTACAGGTCGTACCGACCAAAATAAGATCGTATTTTTTGGTGACCCCATAGCCGAAGGGCAGTGGGTACATGTAAAAATAGACCGTGCCGCTGCCTTTGCGCTGTACGGAACTGTCAAAAAATAAAAAACACAG
>CAZOWH010000154.1:0-4800 GCA_964583425.1 uncultured Lachnospiraceae bacterium | reverse complement strand
TAACAAAAAACAAAGCCTATCTCTTGCTTGAGATAGACTTTGTCAGTGGTCTGAGCCTCCCTGCAGGGAGGCTTTTGTTGTATATGCTACGGCAGGAAAACAAGCGAGATAAGGAGCACGAGGCGCGGCTGATAGTCGCGCTACGTGAAAATACAGAATCGTTTTCTTACCGTCTGTTCGAACAGATCAGAGAAATTATTCGCGATACCAATTTTGACGATGATATGTGCTTTGAAAAAATTGAAGCAATCGTTTGCCTGTTTGAGGAGCATGGCATTGATACGGGCTCGCGGCATGATTTTGGCTGAAGGCGATACGGCGTAAAAAGCAAAAAACAACCACCGTTTGGCATTTTTATGCCAAACGGTGGTTTTCTTCATAAAAGCTTTGCGTTCTTGAGGTAAAGCGCATACAAGGGCGGTGTGTTTAATCAATCGTGCCGCCGAGGGCGATGGTTTTGAGCTCCTCTTTGGTGAGGGGTCTGCCGTATTTTTCATCGGTCATGATATCGGGCTTTACAAACCAGTTGGCGTTTTGCAAATGATAGAGCTCGATCATTTCTTTGAAATACGCCACGACCGTATCGTTTCGATAAAAATCGTTGCGTGCAAGCTCCGCATCAATGACGGCGCGGTAGTAAATGAGTCGCCATTTCTTGCAGTTTTGTGTCTTTTCATCAAGCGATGCGTGCACCGCGAGGACCGCCCTTTCAATATCAAAAATTTTTTCGGGATCGAGGATCGGGTAGCGGTGCCCCGGCTCCCAGGTGCGCTTGTGCGTTTCCTCCATCGACAATACTGCCGCGTGTGCCATATCAAGATGCTTGCCCGAAAGCCCGAATTCATAGGCAAGATACTCTCTTACGGTATCCGAGGCGTGCTGGTTGTCGCGGTAATGGCGAAGGGCAATGATCTTGTTGATATCCTCGTAAAAGCCCTCGCAATAGGGGAAGCCGCCCTGCAGCTTATCTTGGTGGGCATCCCAAAGGTTTTGCAGCTTCATCGGAATGGGAATTGCGCCGTAGCCGCCCCACGGGAAGATGCCGCACATGCTGATCTCGGGGAAGCCGATATAGGGTCTGCCCAAGGGGCGCTCAAAGGGGTAAAGGTGTGCGTGCGGCTCGCAGGAGATATATTCTATTTCGGGCAGCTTGCCGTCCGCAAGCGCTTCTCTTAACAGGTCAAATTCACTCACGTCACCCTTTTCGCGGAAGGCACCGAAGCGCCAGGTGCTCAGATAGAGAGTCGCCTTGGGGAAATATTCTTTGATGAGGGGAATTAAGGCTTTCACGCATTTGAGATAGCCGTTGCCGCCCCAAGGCGCACACCGGGAGCAGGTGCAGCCGCCCTGGTCGTATGGACCGACACTGATGTAATCAAAATCCGCATCCTTGAACGCCTCTGCCATTTTGCGGCGGTATTCGATAATTTTTTCAATGCCGCCGGGCTTTGAGGGGCAGATCTCGCGGTGATAGTGCGCGATGAGATTTTTGGCGTAGCCGTCGTGACCGCAGGTCCAGTCGGCGCGAAGCTCCTCGGGGCTGTCGTCAAACGCCTCGTTGGAGATAAAGCCCGTAGCGGTTTTAAGGCCGAGTGATTTTGCGTGCTTGAAGAGTGTGAGGAGGCGGTTGATGAAATCGGTGCTTTCCTCAACCTTGTGCTGTGCCAGATCAAACCACGCGCGGAACACGTTCATGCCCCACAGTGCCTCGTCCTCGATATCCTCCATCAGCTCCTCGATGGGGGCACACTCGGCATAGCCCTGATTATGGGTAGCCCAGTATAAGCCGCACATGGGCTTAAAGGAGCGAAAGCTGCCGTTTTCAAGGTTGGGGTTGCGCAAGAATTTGCCCGCAACGTACAAAATATCGGGATACGAGCCGCCGGAAATCACGCCGTTTTCAAATTTGCTTTCAAGCTCCTGCATGCTTTTGTCAAGCACGAGGGTGAGCTCTGCGGTTTTATCCTTCAAGCGTTTTTCGATCACCCCTGCGATATTGGCAAGAATTTTATCTTGTCGGTCGTAATAGATCATACGTTTACTCCTTGATAATCGGTAAGATATTTCTTGGTTTTTTTAAGCATTTCTTCAAAAAGGGCGCGGGCATCGGTGAGATCAACGGTCACAAGCGGATTATTGCAAAACGCCTTGAAGGCAAGCTCCTTGTCGCGCTTCAGTGCCGCCTCAACCACCAGCTCCTGCTCGCCTACGATGCGAGAGATCAGTGCATAGATTTCACGCGGGATGGGACCTGCCATCACGGGGGTGACGGTGTCGGAGGTGAAAACGGCATTGGTCTCCACCACGGCATCGGCGGGGAGGTTGGGGATCTGCCCGCGGTTCGGGAGGTTTACGTTGGTGACCATGGTGTGCAGCCCCAGCAGGGCGCGAATCTGGTTTACGCCGTCCTCGCCCGTTTTCTTCAGCGCGCAGGGCTCCTCGCCGCTGCGCAGCTTTTCGCTTTTGGCAAGCCGCTTGGCAAGGCTGCCGCGTCGCCATGACACGGGCGTGAGGGAAAACTTCCACTCCCATACCTTTTCGGGCTTTTCAAGATACCATTTGCCGGGGCAAAATTCCGCAAGATGTCGGTCACCCGCCGCGGCAATATAGCCAAAGCGATTGAAAAGATCAAATTTCACGCGGTGCGCGCTGGAAAAATAGCGGTTCATCCAGTTACTGTCCTCACCGTCCTTGCCAAGATAGCCATCCTTCGCATGCTTTTTCGCAAATTTGGCGTAAAGCGGAAAGAGGTCCGTGTGACGGAAATTTGCGGCGGTCAGCCAAGTGAAATGGTTCACGCCCACAACGTTGACCTTGATATCCTCGCGCGCAACTTCACCCTCGGCAAGTCCCAGCTCCTCGGTAACCATAGCCGCAAGCAGCTTTTGCGTGCCGAACACCTCATGGCAGCAGCCAAACGCCTTGATCTCGGGGAATACGCGGTAGAGCGTGCGCACCAGCACCGTCATGGGGTTGGTGTAGTTGATGACCCAAGCCTTGGGGCAATGCTCCTTGATGGCAAGACCGATCTCCTCAAACATCGGGATGGCGCGCAGCGCGCGCACGATGCCACCGGGACCTGAGGTATCGCCTACGGGCTGATAAATACCGTATTTTTCGGGGGTGTGCACGTCGCTTTCCATTTCATCAAAGGTGCCGGGCAGGATCGAGATCACCACAAAATCGGCATCCTGCAGTGCCTCGCCCAGCGTGTCGGTGGCGCGGTAGTGCCATTTTGACCTTGCGCCCTCGGCATCATTATATTTGTTGCCGATGATCACGTTGTGGTCTGCCGCCTCGCGGTCGATATCGTAAAGATAGACCTCGCCGCTGATATCCTCGGCGGCAGCAAGATCGCTCATTAGCCCCCACGCCCAGCCGCGTGAGCCTCCGCCAACATAAGCGATTTTTAATTCCTCAACACCCTTGCTTGTGTATTTCATAGCAGCTTCTCCTTTGCCGTACAATGAGTTTACAGCTTCATTATAAATCAAATTATTTGTGTTTTCCTTAAAATATTTGACAGCTTTGGCGAAAAATCTTGATTTTATTGATCGTTTCTGATAAAATGAAAAAAATACCGGTAAGAGGAGGGAACATATGTTTCAGCATATCTCGGGCAATTCTTATTTTGTCTTTCAGCGCGTGGCACGCGCGCGCCGTCTTACGGGCGAGCAGCACTACCACGGCTATTTTGAAATATATTTGCTGGATGCGGGCACGTGCAGCTATTTTATTGATAACAAGGTCTATCAGATGAAATCGGGTGATCTGGTGCTGATTCCACCCGGCATACTGCACAAGGCAAATTATACACATGAGGCGAACGCAAGGCGGCTGATCTGGTGCTCGGCGCAGTACGTGCCGCAGGATGTCGCGGACCGTCTGCCCGATATGCCCCACTTCTATCGAAATCCCGCGCTCCTATCTGAGATCACGGCAATTCTTGAGCAGATCGAGCGGGAGGGCACGCGCGAGGATGGGTTTACCGAGCATGTGTTGATGCACTACATGCATTTGTTTTTTTACACGCTTGTGCGCGGGTCGGAGGGGTGCGCACACGCCATATGCGGCAACCCCTATATTGAGCAGGCGGTGCTGTATATCAAGGCGCATTATGACCGTGCGCTCCCTTTGGCGGAGGTTGCGCGCCATATCGCGGTCAGCCCCGAGCACTTGTCGCGCGTTTTTAAAAAGGAAACGGGCTTTGGATTTTCGGAGTATTTGACCGCACTGCGCTTGCAGCGGGCGGAGGCAATGATCAAGGAGAACCCCAAGCGTCGGATCTCGGCAGTGGCGTTTGTCTGCGGCTTTAATGACAGCAATTATTTTTCGGAAAAATTCAAGCAGGTTTATGGCTACTCGCCCGTGCAGCTGCGCGCGCGTATCAAGCAGGAAAAGTGAATTATAAAAGGGAATCCGCTTGCGGTTTTACCATGCTGGGGATTATTGAAGAAGGACAGAGAACGTACGTTCTCTGTCCTTCTTGCATAACGAAAACCACGCGATATGTCGCCTCACGCTTCGCGTGGTAAGGGAGAGGCTATTGCCGGTGAGGAGAAGCAAAGAAAGGAAAGAGGCGGGATGTGTTTTGTGAAAGGCTCCCTCCGGGAGGGAGCTGGCGCCGTAGGCGACTGAGAGAGTGTGCGCAACTTGGGAAAAGCAATTGTAATAAAGCAAGCGAAAAAGTGAAGGTTACGCAGGCTCCTTCCGTCACGCATTCGCGTGCCACCTTCCTCTCGGAGGAAGGCTACAAAGTAGCCGACCGACGAGGAACGGAGAGAAGGCTACAAAGTAGCC
>CAZOWH010000153.1:0-4914 GCA_964583425.1 uncultured Lachnospiraceae bacterium | reverse complement strand
CTTTGCAATGGCGGGGAATGTAACAGAGGGCGGCGGCGCTTGTGGCTGCCAGACCGCTCCCGCGGCAACGGGAACACCTGCCCCTGCCACGCATGCCTTAGCGCTTGCCTTATCCAGTGCCAGCGCGGCACCTTCGGGACCCGTGCCCGCGTAGTGGTAAATGCCCGCCGCCTCCAGCGCCGCCTGCAGCACGCCACCCTCGCCCTCTCCGCCGTGCAGTGCAAGCAGCACGGCATCGGCACGGTGCATGGCATCAAGCATGCCGTCCTCCGGTATGCCGCCGCGATAGTCGTGCGCCGTGATACGGTGCTCGCTTTCGGCAAAGGCGTGTATGATGCGCAGTGCGCCCTTGATCGCCACAGCGCGCTCGGGGCTGTTGCCGCCGTACAGTAAGAAAATATCCGTAATATCACCCCCATGTCACAATATGTGGCAATGGCAGGATCTGTCAATTCACGGTTGTTGACAAACGCCCGTAAATGGTCTATAATGTAACTGTATAAAATTTAGCAAAAAACATAGATAGCAACAATGGAGGCAGTACATGGAATTGATCATTCTCGGCGTTTGCGCTTTTATTTTGATCTTTAATCTCTTTATTTCCTTTACACGCGGCACGCGAAAATCTCTTTTGCGTCTGCTCACGGTCGTGGTTGCGGCGGTCGCGTCTTTTTTTCTGGCGCGTGCCGTGGCAGGGAAGTTTGGTACCGAGGTAGCGCTGTGGCTACAGGCAACGGTTGGTGCCGACCCCAACTTTGCACCCATGTTCAGCGGTGCGGTTTCTGCTGACGATGCGATCGCCGTTTTTGTGAAAATGATCCTCGCCCCGCTCCTTTTTTTACTGTTTTACATGGCACTCAAGGGCGTGCTGATCTTGGTATACTGGCTTTTGGCAAATGCTACCCGTCCCGAATACCAAGACAAGGCACGCACGCATGTGATCGCTCTGCCCATCGGCTTGGTGATCGCGCTGATCGGTATTTTTGTGTTTATTTCTCCCGTGTTTGGGTATTTGAATGTGGCATCCGAGGCAATTACAACGGCAGACCGCGGCACGGGCAATGAGACCGTAGCCGAGCTTGCCACGTATAATGCAGAGTTCATTGAGCCTGCCAAAAACACGCCCGCTTGCGCCGCGCTTTACAATTTGTTGGGCGATAAGCTGTTTGACGGATTGACCATGGGCAAATGGCAGGAGGAAAAGATCTATTTGCGCTCCGAGGCGGTCGTGCTTGCCGATATTGTGGGCAATGTGCAGATTCTTGGCAGCAGGGAGGTAGAGCAGTACGGCGATGCCGAGTGTGCGGCACTGGATGCGGTGGCACAGGATATCGGAAAATCTCATATACTTTCCGTGCTTTGCTCGGGTGTTTTGAATACGGCATCCAACCACTGGTTGGAGGGCAAGGATTTTATGGGGATTGCGGCACCCGATATCGGCACAAGCGGAAATATTCTGCTCAATGCGTTTTTAAAGGTGTTTTCCACCTCTACGTGGGAAAATATCGGCGCGGATCTCGATTTCTTTGTGGATGTGTTTGCACTTGCGGTCAAGCATGATATGCTTGTCAGCATTCGCAGCTCGGATGATGCCGCCCTCTCGGCACTGATGGTCGATAGCGGCTTTTTGGCAGAGGTGCAGACTCTGCTTACCACACATCCGCGCATGGATCCCGTGGGCGTTGCCTTGATCGACATCGGTATGCGGAACGCCTTAAAGGCAATGGGCTTGCCTGAAAGCGTCAGTGAGACGTGTGGCCCGCTGCTGGCAGATATGGCGGCAGCACTGCAGCAGACGCCCGTTAAGGCAAACGGCGGTATTGACGATGCTTCCTTGAAGTCGAGCCTGCTCACCGTTTTTGCCGACAATGAGATTGAGATCAACGAGGCCTCCACGCAGCTGGTGGCACAGGGCGTGGCAGAGTATTTTACCCCACAGGAGGTAGGAACGCTTACCACGGAGCAGCTTGTCGCAAAGCTTGCCGAGCGCTTTGAGGCTGTCAATATCAGCGATCTCGCGGCGGCACAGCAAGCGCTCACCGAATAAAACAGTAAAACGGCATTGGCGATAGGCGCCAATGCCGTTTTTGGCTGCGCGGCATATACTGATAAGGAGGTGATGCTTGATGATCGCATACAGATCCTATGACCGCGCGCGTGCGGTGGAATATGCCCGCCGCTATGCATTTTCGCGCAACCCGCTGTTTTATAATTTTACGGGTATTGGCGGTGATTGCACCAATTTTGTGTCGCAGGCGCTTTTGGCGGGCAGCTGTGTGATGAATTACACGCCCGATTTCGGTTGGTATTACCGCTCCTCTGCAGATCGCGCCCCCTCTTGGACGAGTGTGGAATATTTTTGGGATTACATGACCGAGGCGCCTGCCTTTGTGGAGGCGGGCGGTAACACGGGCCCCTTCGGCAGGGAGGTAGGTGCAGAGGGGATCGAGGTGGGGGACGTGATCCAGCTGGCGGACAGTACGGGCGATTTTTATCACACCCTGCTTGTCACGGGCTTTATGGGAGATACACCGCTGGTAAGCGCGCATTCGATCGATACGCTCGACAGACCCCTCAGCGATTACAATTATACTTCCTTGCGGTATCTGCATATGATCGGCGTGCGCGTGGCAGTGGATACGCCCGATTGCTTTGCCGAGCTTATTGCAGGGAAAGCCCTGCCGCCCGAGACCTGAAATTTTGCGTAACTATTGCAATTGCGCCCTAAATGTGTTAGAATAAGTCGGCATTGAAAAATTTGTCAGATCCTGACGGAGGAACGTGTACAATGACGGCGGTAATTCTGATCTTCGCGCTTGCTGTGGCTGCCATGCTTTTGCTGGTGTTTTTGAAGCCTGCGGTGCATGTGGGGCAAACGGCAATCAGCATATTTTGGATCGCACCCGTTGCAGGCGTATTGGTGCTGGTGCTTGGCGGCTGGCTTACCCCCGAGGAGATCTGTGCGGGGCTTACTGCCGCAGGTGCCGTTAATCCGTTGCAGATCTTGGTTCTCTTTTTCTCTATGACGCTGCTTTCCGTGTTTCTTGACGAGGCGGGCTTTTTTCGCTATCTTGCGGGGCAGATCATGCGGCGCGCGGGCACGGGTCAGATGAAGCTGTTTATCAGCCTGTATCTTGCAGTGTCGGTGCTTACCGTGTTTACCTCCAACGATATTGTGGTGCTTACCTTTACGCCCTTCATCTGCTATTTCGCCAAAAATGCCGAGATCGATCCGCTCCCTTATCTCTTTTGTGAATTTGTGGCGGCAAATACCTGGAGCATGATGCTGATCATCGGTAACCCTACCAATATTTATCTTGCGGCAAGCAGTGGCGTTGGCTTTGCGGCGTACACCGCAGATATGCTGCTTCCCACGGTGCTGGCGGGTGTTGTGTCGTTTTTGATGCTTCTTGTGCTTTTTCATCGCAAGCTTGCTGCCCCCATCGGCGGCAGGGCGCCCGATGTGCTGCCGATGAATAAGCCTGCCGTTTGTCTTGGCAGTGCGGCACTTGGGGGCTGTGTGGTGTTTTTGGTGCTTTCCTCGTATCTTGAAATGCCCATGTGGCTGATCTCCGCTGTGTTTTGCGGGGCGCTGTATCTTGTGGCAATCGTGATGCAGCTGGTGCGCCGTGACGGCATGCGTCTCATTGTGCGCAGCTTGCTGCGCGCGCCACTGGATGTGATCCCGTTTGTGCTTTCGATGTTTGTGCTTGTGCTCGCGCTCAACAAGGTGGAGGCAACGGCACTGTTTGCAGGGTTGCTTACCGGCAAGGGCGAGGTCTTTCGCTTTGGTGTGGCATCCTTTCTTGCCGCAAATGTGCTCAATAACATTCCCATGAGCGTGTTGTTCTCCTCGGTGGTGGCGGCGGGCGGTGCCTCACAGGCGGCGCTGTTTGCCGCAGTGATCGGCTCCAATATCGGTGCATTTCTCACGCCGATGGGCGCGCTTGCGGGCATTATGTGGATGGCGATGCTGAGGGATCAGGGCGTACAGCTTTCCTTTGGAAGGTTCACGCTGCTTGGTGCGGCGATCTCCGTGCCGACGTTGCTTGCAGCCCTCCTTGGGCTTTGTATATAACAAAAGAGCCGCACTGTGTGCGGCTCTTTTGTCGTTATTTGCCAAGATACAGCAAATTGATATAATGCTCAATGATGTCTACACAGCGCTCAAAGCCGAGCTCTGCGGTGTTGAGGCACAGGTCGTAGTTGCGGGCATTATCCCAATCACTGCCCGTGTAGTAGCGGTAATAGGTGCTACGCGCACGGTCGATCTTTTCAATTTTCTTTTCGGCATCTTTTTCGGAAAGGCCGTAAAGCTCCACTACCTTGTCGATACAGAACTCCATTGAGGAGTAAATAAAGATGCGAAGCACATTCTTCTGCTCTCCCAAAATATGATCGGCACAGCGCCCTACGATCACGCAGCTTTCCTTTTGCGCCAGCTCCTTAATGACCTTGGCTTGGAAATTGAAAAGGTTATCGTCGGAGGTAAACTCGCCGCGGTCGGGCGGAATGATCTGCTTGCCGTAGGAGCGGTCATAACGCTTGAAAAACGCCACCTTGCCCGCCTCGTCGGCTTTGTCGAAAAGATCAAGGCTGATACCGCTTTGCTCCGATGCAAGCTCCATGATCTCACGGTCGTAAAAATGAATACCAAGGCGCTCTGCCAGCATTTTGCCGATGGTGCGTCCGCCGCTGCCGAAGCCGCGCGCAATGGTTACGGTGAAGTTTGCCATACTCTGCCTCCTTGTATGAGTCGCTTTCGCGCGACTTTTATGCTTTCATATGTATTATATCACCGTAGCGCACATTTGTCAAAGGGTAATTTGCCGCTTTTGCGCAATAAGACTTGACAAATCAGCATATTTGTGATATCATAACACAGCATGCGCGGGTGTGTGCGAACTAATTTCG
>CAZOWH010000152.1:4634-4933 GCA_964583425.1 uncultured Lachnospiraceae bacterium | reverse complement strand
TCGATCCGCTCCTTTGCACATTCCTGCTTCAACTATGCGCTCAACACCAAGCAGGATCTTTGGTTCTCGGCCAAGGACACCATCTCCAAGCAATACGACCAGACCTTCAAGCTGATCTTCCAGGAAATTTACGAAGCCGATTATAAGGCAAAATTTGAGGAAGCCGGCATTACCTACTTCTACACCCTGATTGACGATGCGGTAGCCCGCGTGGTACGCAGCGAGGGCGGCTTTATCTGGGCATGCAAGAACTACGACGGCGACGTGATGAGCGATATGGTTTCTACCGCCTTTGGCTC
>CAZOWH010000152.1:0-4624 GCA_964583425.1 uncultured Lachnospiraceae bacterium | reverse complement strand
GCTCGCTTGCCATGATGACCTCTGTGCTGGTTTCCCCCGATGGGAACTATGAGTATGAGGCGGCACACGGCACCGTGACCCGTCACTACTACCGCTACCTCAAGGGTGAGGATACCTCCACCAACCCCATGGCAACCATTTACGCTTGGTCGGGGGCACTGCGCAAGCGCGGCGAGCTGGACGGCCTTGCCGAGCTTGTTGCCTTTGCCGATGCGCTGGAGGCAGCCTGCATTGAAACGCTGATGGATGGCATTATGACCAAGGACCTTGTGGGGCTCGTGGTCCCCGGCACCAAGACCACTGCAGTGAACTCCAAAAACTTTATCCTTGCCATCAAGGAACGCCTTGCTAAGAAATTAGCATGACGAAGCTAAGAGGGCGGGTCCCCCTTTGCAAAGGGGGACCCGCCCTCTACTTTTTGCCTTTGGCAAAAAGTAATTCACCCACGCTCCTTGAAAATTTTAAAAACAAGGGGAAATGAATGCAAACAAGATGCGCTGTTACACATTTCGCATGATTGGGTTAAAAAAGCACGGCAAAGGTGTGCACACAAAAAAGGATGCCGTCTCAAATCCCAATTGAAACAGCATCCCTTGCATAATATGTATTGTGTTTTACACTTCCCCTTCAAGCTCTGCCACGATGGCGGCAATGGCATGCTCGGTATAAGAAACGGTTTGGCGGGTGGCAGCCTTTTTTGCGTTTGGCGTGGCATTGGCAACGGCATAACTGATATCGGCAGCCCGCAGCATGCTGACATCGTTTTCAAAATCCCCCACCGTAACAAGCAGCTTGGCATCAAGCAGGTGCTTTAACCGCTGTGCGGCAGAGCCCTTTTGATCATGAGTGCAGATCAGCTCTACACCAAACCGCCAGCTGCGGCAGGCGATAAAATCACCGTTGCTGCACTCGTTTAGCTCATGCTCCACGGCAATGGCATCCGACTCCTGCTCCGAGACGCAAAGCACATTATAGATCGGCGGCTTGGCACATGCCAGCAGCGCATCAAAATCGGGGACGGCATCCTCCTTTTCACACGGTGTGCGATAAAGAGTAGCGGCATGCCCCGTAACATCGTGCAGAACAATTTTTGAGATCCGCTCGTCGCGCTCCCAAAGCGGGCGCACCAGCAAAAGGGCTGTAAGATCACTTCTGCCGCCCTGATACAGCACACGGTCGGTCTGCTCATCCACGATCAGTGCCCCGTTGTAGCCCACCAACGGGGCATTGACGCAAAAGCCGATCTGGTGCTCGCGCAAAAAGGCGGTGTGTCTGCCGCTTACAACGGTAAATCGCCCACCGTTTTCTTGAAAATACTGCACAGCCTCACAGTTTTCACGAGAAACCACAGTGCGGTCAGCAAAGGTACAATCAAAATCCGTACACAGTAAAATTCCATCAAATTTACCCATTTGACACCTCCGTTTTGACGCCCTCGCGCCGCGCGCGGAAAAACTCCTGCAAAATTTTGCGGCATTCACGCTCCAGCACGCCGACGGTGACCGCAGGCACGCTGCCAAGCGGATAGCGCGGCAAATTCACCACGCTGCCAAGGGCGCCTGCGGTGGGGTCCTTGGCGCCGTACACCACGCGCGCCACGCGCGAGGCAAGCAGCGCGCCCGCACACATGGGACAGGGCTCAAGCGTGACATAGACGGTACAGTCGGTAAGCCGCCAATCGCCCTTTTTTCTTGCCGCCTCGCGAATGGCAACAAGCTCGGCATGGGCGGTGATATCATTTTGCTGCTCGCGTGCATTGTGCGCGGCGGCAATCACCTTGCCTTTTGCCACAACAACAGCACCGATCGGCGTTTCACCTGCCCTTGCCGCCCTTTGCGCCTCGACCAAGGCAAGCTGCATAAACGCCGTATCCTGCGCGATCATATCAAGCTCTCTCATATCAAAGGATGAGCGAAAGCCCCAGCAGCAGTAGCATCTGCGCGGCGCAAAGCGCAAGAAATACGATCATGGGTGCTGAGAAAAAGAGACGCACGCGGCGCGCCATCGGAATGGCGACCTCGGCATATTCGGGGTGGGGCGGAAGCTCCTGCTCAAAGGCACCGCTGCGGAAAATTGCCGTGCGATCCTCTGTTTTGTGTAAAATAAGATAGATAGCCGCCGCAATGCCGAGCGCAAACACCACCAGCTCCATGCCGAAAAGCAGGGGCATTGCCGTGCCCTCGGGCAGGCGCTCCAGTATAATGGTGTGCACAAGCGACAGGAAATTGTTGCAAAAATGCATCAAGATACAGCACCACAGCGAGCGTGTATAGACATAGATATAACCAAACACTAAGCCTGCTACCGTGGCATAGAGAAATTGCCCCGCGTTTTGGTGCATAATGCCAAAAAGTAAGGCACTGGCAAACACAGCCGTGGTCCTGCCATAGGGAAGCAGATTTTTGAGGATCATACCGCGAAAGAGCAGCTCCTCCACAAATCCGGGCACGATCGCCAAGGTAAAAAACATCAGAACGACCTGATAATTGAGCGTGATATCGCTCTCAAACAAGATCTCCTCGGTAAATGAACTGTAATCAAAAGCATCAAGCAGCAAGGAATTGAGATACCCCGCCGCAGAGATGAGCGCCAGCCCTGCAAAAATATAAAGCGGCGTCTCGCGCGGCAGCGTAAATGCGGTATCCAAGGGCTCGTGCGGCTCATGCTTTGAAATGAGATAGTAAAATAAGACGGGCAAAATAAAGACCGCCGCGTAAAGTGTGCCATAGATCAGCTCATACGTCACGCTCCCCGCCACCGCCGGCATCCTGTCGGTAAACAGCGGAACTACATAAGTCATAATGATGCTGTATATATTAAACGCGCCATAAAATACAAGTAAAGAAAACGCGATGCGATTGACCGTGCCGTGATACCGCTTTTCTTCCGGTGTCATGCTATCTCCTCCTTACGTTATTAAATACTGTATACTTTTTTATTGTATCCTATTTTCGCCATGATGTCAAGAAATATGGAAAAGTTTTATGATGATAAGAGCGATACAAAAGCGCTATACCCGATTGGTTAACGGATAACGAAAGCTATTTGAAGGTAGTCTATGGTGGAGAGCTTTCCTTTTGCTGCCATCTAACAAGTCAAACCCTCTCCCTCCTCATCCACCAACTTCGTTGGTCCCCCTTCCCCACTGTGGAAGGCAAACGTTGTGCGGCGACCCGAGAGGAAGGCATAAAAATCTCCGAGCAAATGATGCAGTGCTAAGGGAGCGCAGATTTGATAATAGACTGTGTTTTCTCGCGGCGAAGGAGTGGAAGCCTACGCCTAACCCTGAAAGCATAGCAGGTTAAGCGATAACAGATTTGAGATTAGACTGCGTTCTCTCGTAGCGAAGGCGTAGTAACCCTACGCAATCTTGGTGCGCTTTCCTAACAAACAAAATAAGATGCAGAAGGCGTGGGTGCGGGGCGACGGTGTAGAAATCTACTCCGAGTTTTGCAATACCACGAAAAAGCGCAGTGCTAAGAGAGAGCAGATTTTCGAGCAGAATTTGTTTTGGAGCGGGTTCGGCGTAGAAGCCTACGCCGAACCCCGAGAAAGCAAAAGCCCCCGCGACATATGTCGCGGGGGCTTTCTGACTAAAATATGCCTCTCTTAGTGAACGATGCAGCGCTCGGTATCCTTATCAAAGATATGTACACGGGATACATCAATTGCCACCTGGATCTTATCGCCGGAACGGCTGGTGGAGCGAGAGGATACGCGTGCGGTGATCTTGGTGGGCTCCTTCGGAATGGACTTGTTGGAGCCATCCTCAACGACCTTATCAAAGCTGTTGAGATAGAGGTAGATCTCTGCGCCCATCAGCTCGGTTACGTCAACATCTACATCGATGCAGCTCTCGGGGAACATGCTGAGGTGGCTGGGATCGTCATGGATACACTCGGGACGGATACCTGCAATGACCTCCTTGCCGATGTACTCGTCAAGCTCGCCCTCTGCGTTCTTCTCTGCGGGAAGCTTAAGGGAGTTGCCATCAAAGTTGAAGTAAAGATCCTTGGTGCCCTTGGGCTGGGTAAGAGTACCGTTGATGAAGTTCATCTGAGGTGTGCCGATAAAGCCTGCTACGAAGATGTTGCAAGGCATATCGTACAGATGCTGAGGGGTATCAACCTGCTGGATGAGACCATCCTTCATAACGACGATACGGGTTGCCATGGTCATAGCCTCGACCTGGTCGTGCGTAACGTAGATGAAGGTGGTTTCTACTCTCTTGTGGAGCTTGGTCAGCTCGGTTCTCATGGTTGCACGAAGCTTTGCGTCCAGGTTGGAAAGCGGCTCGTCCAAAAGGAATACCTTAGGATTACGCACGATAGCACGACCCAGAGCAACACGCTGCTTCTGACCGCCCGACAGAGCCTTAGGCTTACGGTCGAGAAGGTGGGTGATATCAAGGATACGAGCAGCCTCCTCTACGCGGCGCTTGATCTCTTCCTTGGGAGTTTTGTTCAGCTTAAGACCGAATGCCATGTTGTCAATCACGGACATGTGAGGATACAGAGCGTAGTTCTGGAATACCATCGCGATGTCTCTGTCCTTGGGAGCCACGTCGTTGACCAGCTTATCGCCGATGAACAGTTCGCCTTCAGAGATTTCTTCCAGACCGGCG
>CAZOWH010000151.1:0-4949 GCA_964583425.1 uncultured Lachnospiraceae bacterium | reverse complement strand
TTTCGCCGGGATCAAACACGCCGTCCTTGCCGGTGCAGTCGTCCTTGAATTTGAGGAGCACGTTGCCGTTGTCGAGCCCGTAAACATCCTTGGTTTTGCCTTGATACAGTTTTTTCATTTTCTTTATTCTCCTTTTTGAGTGTACGATTTTATAAATACCGCTCCGGCGGAAATTACTGAAGCATGACCCTTTGCCGCCCGATCACAAAGCGGGTAAACAGGATCGCCGCAATGAGAAAAACAGTAGAGATAGCGGCAAGCACCTGCTGACCGTATACGTGAATACCAAACAGCATGTTACCGTTTTCCTGAATGTAGGCAAGCAAACGGCTTGCGAGCAGCGAGGCGCCGAAGCCGCAAAGCCCGCCGATGCTGTTTTTCATGGCGGATGCCTGCGCAAAATAGCGGCTGTCCACATAGCTGTAGGTGATGTTCATCAGGTTTTGGTTGAGCCCCGCCATGCAAATGCTGTAGAGCAGGGTATAGACGATCATCAAAAGGCGGGTCTCGGGGGTGGTAAAGATCATCGAGGCAAAGGCGACCATGCAGATGATGAGCGCCAGCTCCACGCCCTTGGCAAAGGAGCGCTTGTCGGAGTATTTGCCAAACGCGCTCGATACAAGGACGCGCCCGAGATTGCCCACGATGTTAATGAGCTGCACCTGCGCCACGGTATAGGCAAGCTCGGCAATGCGGTAGGTACCAAGGAAGCCTACGGTAGTGTAGCGCGCGATATCCCACAGCACTGTGAGAATGATCACGTTGATAAAGCCGCGATTGCAAACGGTGTTGCGGAATACCTCCTTCATTGTGGGGGGATTCTCCTTTTCCTCGGGCTTTTTGATGTCGTTTTTCACGAGCATCAGGCAGGTGAAATCGCAAATGCAGAAAATGAGAATGCCGATCGCCGCAAACAAAAAGCCGCCGTTGAGGTTATCGGATGCCTCAAAGGCATCCATGGCGTAGCCGATGATCAGTGTGATGACCATGCCCGAAAGCAGAGAGAGCTTCTCCTTATTGGCGGAGAAGCGCGCGCGGTGGTGCGGCTCTACATAGGAGTTGCACCATTTATAGAGAAGAGTGTTTACAAAATAAAAGCCGAAATATGCCGCCAAAATGCAAACAATGACCAACACCTGCTTATACTGTGCCGCAAAGGGTAGGAAGGGCACAAGATAAAGTGACATAAAGAGCAGGCGGCTGGCAATGTGAAAGGTCATGACAAACCGTTTGGTGTTTACGACCCTTTGCACCACAAAAACAGAAAAGAATTGGATCACAAATGCAAGGGTGACAAAGGAGGAGATGATACCGATCATGGCATCGCTCACACCAATGCTCATCAAGAGCTTGGCAAGAAATGCATCGGCAACGAGCAGAGATACAAAATACTCAAATGAGCATTCGATCATGTAGGCTCTGCGCGAGCGCTTGTACTCCGGCGTATCAAATCGCGCGGGGGCGGGCAGCGGTGCTTCAAGCTCGGCTGTCGTTTTGGCATTATGCATGGTATTTCCTCCTGTAAAACTAACAAGCTGTTTAACATTTTTATTATAAGCGTGTTTGTTTTATTTGTCAATAGAAATGTTGACATGAATAGGGGCTTGCGGGCAGATTTTTTTGGTGAATTTTCAGTGTAGGATCGATTTTTTGTATTCCTGCGGGGACATGTGCACATAGCGCTTGAAGCAAATGGAAAAATACTGCGGCGTATCGAATTGCAGCAGCGCCGCGATCTGCCCGAAGTTGCAGTTGCCCTCGCGAATCAGCTTTTTTGCCTCCTCGATCTTTAAGTAATTGTAGTAGCGCATGATGCCCCCCTCGCGGTAAAGCGCAAAGAGGTTTTTTACCGTGCTCTCGCTTTTGCCGAGCTGCTGGGCGATCTCCTTTACCGAGAGGCTTCCGTACACATTTCGCTCGAGCAGATCAAGCAGCTCCTTAACGGGAAAGGGGATATCCACGCCGTCTACCTTATAATGGTAGCGGCTTCTTTTGGCAAGCACATCGGTATTGCGGTGCAGGCTGATGAGAAAGATCTCAAGGAGGTTTTTGGTCATCTGGCTGCTGCCAAAGGGGGCGTTTTCCAGCTTTTGCATCTGCTGCAAAAGAGGATTGCGCGGATCCACCAGCGTATATGCCGAGATCCCCTCGCGAAAGAGCATGGAGACCAGCGCCTTTTCCTCCTGCGAGAGGCGAAAGATCTTGCCCTCAAAATAGCGCATGGCGCGGCTTTTGCACTCAAAGGTGATGATAGAGACGTTCGGTGCGGTGTTTTCCCCCGCGCGTATGGCGTGGAATTCATTTGGCTTGTGGAAGGTAAGCTCGCCGCCCTTCAGCACAAATTTGCGCTTTTCTGCGGTGCAGATCACCTCACCGCGATCGATATAGACCATTTCCCAAAAATCGTGTCGCTCGCCGTCATAGGCAAAGTTTTTGGAAAATTCCATATAAAAGACGGTAATCAGCTTTTCCACATTGATCACCTTATCAAAGCCGTATCTTATAAAATTATCTTTCATAGCGCCCTCCTGTGTCTGAATTTATAAGTATTATAACCGATTTTATATTCCATTGCAAGTAAAACTGTGATAAAATGAAATCAAGATAGCAAATTGCTGCTATAAAATATAAGGAGGTATCTGTTTTTATGTACACAGTTCTTTGTATTTCCTGCCATCCCGACGATATGGAGATCGCTTGCGCGGGCACACTCCTCAAATGCAAGGAGCGCGGTGACCGCGTTGTTATCTGCCACCTGTCCGACGGCAATCTCGGCCACGTGATCATTCCGCCCGATGAGCTTGCCGAAATGCGTAAGGGCGAGGCAAGGTCAAGCGCTGCTCTCGGCTCCTTTGACGAGGTGATCTGGGGCGGCTTCCACGATCTTGATATTTACGACAACAATAAGGAGGCACGCGACAAGGTGGTTGAGGTGATCAAGCACGTGAATCCCGATTTCATCATCACCCACGACCCCGATGACTATATGCCCGACCACGTGGCAACCTCAAAGCTGGTATTTGATGCTGCCTTTGCGGCAACCCTGCCGAACTACCACGTAAAGACCGAGGGGCACGCCAAAATGGTACCGATCTACTACATGGATACGCTCGCGGGCGTTGGCTTTAACCCCACCGAGTACGTTGACGTTGCCCCCTATATTGACAAAAAGCTTGAAATGCTTGAGTGCCATGCCTCGCAGATCGTTTGGATGCGTGACCACGACGGCATTGATTTCCCCGACATGGTAAAAACCTGCTGCCGTTACCGCGGCTACCAATGCGGTGCCGAGTATGCCGAGGGCTTTAAGCAGTGCCACGTTTATCTGAAGGGTACCACCAAGCGTTATTTACCTTAAAGAGAAGGGGAGATACCGTGCTTTACATCAACAAAATTACATCAAACAGCATCGTTGATTATGCCGCAGAGGAGCTGAAAAAATATCTGCGCATGATGATGCCCGATGCGGGTGAGATCGAGATCGCCTACGATCCTACGGCGACTGCCGGCTTTCGCCTTGGTCTGATGCAGGATCTCGGGCTTGACGTATCCGACGTGAAGGACCCCGTGCTTGACGATATTTTGTATCTTGATACCACCGCCGAGGGCGGCATTGTGGCGGGTGGTAATTCGCGCTCGGTGCTGCTGGCGGTCTACGAGCTGCTACGCCAAAACGGCTGCCGATGGCTTTTCCCCGGCGTGGATGGCGAGTATATTCCCATGCAGCAAATTCACGGCGTGAACTATCGCCACAAGCCCTCCTGCCGCTATCGCGGTCCGTGTGCCGAGGGTGCACATTCACAGCAGGTATTGCTGGATACCATTGATTTTATTCCCAAGGTAGGCATGAATGTATATATGTCGCAGTTCCTGCTGCCTGCGTTTTTCTATCGCCGCTATTACGAATCAAAATTTGATACCGTGCAGGACCGCACGCCCATCAGCGACACGCAGATCATGCAATGGAAGGTGCAATGTGAGGCAGAAATGGCAAAGCGCGGCATCCAGTTTCATGATGTGGGTCACGGCTGGACCGCAGCCCCCTTTGGGATCGACACCTCCACAGTTTGGACAGCCATTGACGAGAGCGTGTTGACAGAGGAGCAGCTGCAGTACATGGCAATGCTGAACGGCAAGCGCGGCCTGCATTTCGGCAAGCCCATCAACACCCAGTTCTGCATGTCAAGCCCTGTGGCAAGAAAAATGGTGGCACAGTATCTTGCCGATTACGCCGCAAAGCACACCAATGTGGATTATTTGCATGTGTGGTTGGCTGATTCGAGAGACAATCATTGCGAGTGCGAGGCATGCTTGAAAAAGACCCCCTCGGATTGGTATGTGATGCTTCTCAACGACATTGATGATGCGCTTTCGGCAAAGAATTTAGCGACCCGTATCGTGTTTATCGTGTATACCGATACCACGTGGGCGCCTCTTGAGCAAACCATCAAAAACCCCGATCGCTTTACCTGCATGATCGCGCCGATCACCCGCAGCTACACGCGCACGATGACCGAGGGTGCCGCCCCCCTGCTGCCTCCGTTCAACCGCAACAAAAATATTCTCCCCAAGGATCTTGATACCTACATGGCACACTTTGAGGAGTGGAAAAAGACCTGGAAGGGTGCAAATCTTTGCTATGAGTACCATTTCTGGAAGCACCAGATTTACGACCCCGCAGGGCTTTCTCTTGCCCGTCGCATCTTTGAGGATGTGGAGGCATACAAGGCACACGACGTGGACGGCCTCATTGCCTGCGGCTCGCAGCGCTCCTATTTCCCCAACGGCTTTGCTTACTACGTGTTTGCAAGAAAGCAGTTTGATCTCTCGCTTACCCTCGAGGAGCTGACGGAGGATTACTTCTCTCACGCATACGGCGAGGACTGGCGGCTGTTTGTCGATTACCTCGGCGAGCTTGGTGATGCGCTGGGCGTTGGCTTTATGGAGGG
>CAZOWH010000150.1:0-4978 GCA_964583425.1 uncultured Lachnospiraceae bacterium | reverse complement strand
CGGGGCTTTTTTGTTTTTTAAGTATCTGCATAGGTCCTTCTGAATTTGCGCCAAAGCGGTACGGCAAGGGCACAAAATAAAACGCTTGCGGCGCCCACCAGCGCCCACACGAAAATGGTGGTGCTCCAGCCAAAGCTCTCAAAGAGTGCGGCAAAGCCATAGGTGGAGATTGCCGCGCCGACGTAGGCGGCGGCATCGAGCAGACCTGTAAAGGTTGATACCTTGCCGCTTTTTTGATAGCGCTTCGGCACCATGGCAACTAACATGAGGTTGACACCGCTCATGCAGCCGATGATGATCGCCATCATCAGCATGGAGGCAATGGCGGAGCCGCCCGTGCGGGTGAGGATATACAGCACCACCGCCGCCACGGTTGCAAGACCGAAGGTAAACGCCGAGCAGGTAAGCTCACTATGGAACACGCGGCGGTAAAGGAAATCAAACACGGTAAAGCTGAGCATGCCAAACACCGAGAGAATGACGGTGGAGAAGATGGCATTTTCCTCGGGCATGCCAAAGGTCTCGCAAAGGAAGGAGGGCATCCAGACATCCACGCCCTCACGCAGCATGCCGTGCATAATAATGGCAATGATGATCAGTGCCGTCATGGGCAGGGCAAGGCGCGGCAGAGGTACGGTATGCGACTTTGCCTCGGGCTCTGCCGCTTGCGCTGCCGCAGGTGCTATGGGGTCACGGAACAGGCAGCGACCCGACAGTGCAAAAAGCACCGTAACACCGACACCAAAGAGTGCCAAGATCAGCATGATGGCACGCCAATCGACCACAAACAGCATGGCGGGGCAAAAGATGCGCAAAAAGACGGTAGCAAATGAGGAGCCGAGCATCAATCGCATCATACCGTAGCTGTATTCCCTATCATTCAGATACAGGGTAAAAAGCTTTACCATCGGTGCCCAAAGCATGGAATGTGCAAAGCCATTGATGCACCATACCACGGTCATCAACGGAATGCTATCGGTAAAAAAGATTGCAATATTGGCAAGCGAGGCAACCGTAAGACCGCATACGATCATGCGCCGGGGAGAGATCTTATCACCAAGAATGCCGCTGACCAGCTGCCCGCCGCCGTAGCATACGGTAAGCCCTGTCATGACCACGGCAAGTGAGGATTCGAGAACGCCCATATCACTGCAGACCTTGACCAGCATGACGCCGAGATTTTTGCGCAAGAGATAGCTTGTAAAATACACCAGCGTGCAAAGCCACGCAATGGCTCGCACCTTTTTACTATATACAGCCTTCATCGTCTCTCCTTAAACAAGCACTTCTGTTTCTTCGGGGCTCTTGGCAGCACACGCTGCCTGCGCCTCTCTTTTGGTGATAAAATTATAAACGACCGCCGCCATGGGAATGGAAAGGACAGCCGCTACCACCTTGGAGATGATCATAGCGGGTAGCCATTCGGGAGCGAAAACAAGCGTAAAGGCAAGATGCCCGCCGAGCGTAAAGGCGCCCGATACAGCAAAGGCAGCATTATATACGATACCGCGCCTGTTCATGTTGCCCATCATGACAAAGGTGGTGGTGCTGGAGGCAAGAGAGGACAGCAGCCCTGTTGCCGCCACATCATTGATGCCAAGGCGGCTGCCAAACGCGTGCAGAGGTTTTTTAAAGACCTTAGAAACGAAATATACCAACGGAAACGCGCCGCAAAGCACAGCACCTGAGTTGAACACGATCTCCGCACCCTCTGCAAAGGTGCCGAGCGGCTCAATGACCTGAAAGCCCGTGAGATGCACGAAGACGCCGAGCACAAGTCCGACCGTAATAACGACCTTGATGCCGTTGCCAAACGCCGCAAAGACCTTGAGGCATTTTTCGGGAAATTTGAGGAGGCAAACCGATATTACGACAGTGAAGATGATCTGTGGAATGAGATTGATGAGCACGACACCCACCGAAAGACCGCCAACAAGACCGCCGACAAAGCTGCCGATCGGCACCGTCACAATGCCGCACAGGAACCCGAGAAACACATCCTTCATGTGCGCATGATCCACCAGCTCCATACTGACAGGCACGGTATACGCCACGGTAGTGGCAAACATAGCGGAGGTGACCATGGCGTTAAAAAGCGCTACATTCGCCTCCTTGCCAACCTCCACCGCAAGGTGTGCGCCGCCGAGATCGTTCGGGAACAGCAGTGCCACAAAGGAGGAGGGGTCGATCGGCAGATGGTCACCCACAAACGAAAGCATGGGATCCAGCCAATGCGCCAAGAGTGGGGCAATTACGATCATGCCGATCATGGAAAGTGCAAAGCTACCCAGCATCATAAAGCCGCGCTCAAACTCGCGCCCGATGCCGAATTTGTTGCCGAGAATACGGTCAAGACCGCCAATGACGGCAAATACCGCCATAATGATCGTCAATATGTTCATAAACACCTCAACGAAGCGGAAGTGAACGGAAGCCCGATTTGGTAAGAATATAGATCTCGTCAAAGCCGCAGGCGCGGATCAGCTCCTGTGCCTCGGCAAAGCCGTATGTTAAAAAGCGCTTGTCATGGCAATCCGAGGAAAGCACCAGCTGTGCGCCCGCCTTTTTCATTTCACAGAGAATGGGGGCTGCGGGGTAAGGCACGGTGCGGTAGCCGCGCGCCATGGCACCCGTATTGACCTCAAACACGGGTATCTTCTCCACAAGAGCATGCACTGCCTCAAACGCGGCATCAAGATACTCCTTGCTTTCGTAGTCAAAGAAGCGCTTTTTTTCACAAAGCTTGGTAATGGTATCAAAATGTGCCACGATATCCGCGCTTACGTGCTGCGGCATTTCTGCCAGCTCGCGGTAGTAGCGCTTAGCAAACGCCATGCCGTCACCGCCGAAATGGGTGGCGATCAGCTGTTCCATATTCTCAATGTCACGGTCAAACGGTATGTATTCCCCGTTCATGTAAAGATTGTGCATGGCACCGAGAATGTATTCAAAGGGCGTGGTATCAATGCCGCAGTACATATCGTACTCAAAGCCGAGAAAAATTTCAATTTTGTCGCGGTAGACCTCCTTTAAGCGGTTCACCTCGGCAATGCAGTCCGCAGTGCCGTTTTCAGGCAGCGGGTAATCGCTGTACCAGCAATCGGCATGCCCCGAAAAGCCAATGCTTGAGAGCCCCTGTCGGATCGCCTCCTGCACCATTTCCTCGGGCGCATCCTTACCGTCACAAAAATAGGTATGTGTGTGCAGATTTTGCGGATAAAACATTGTACACCTCCCAAAAATGTATACTGATCTACTATCATTGTAATATTTCTTTTGCGCTTTGTCAATGTATCAAATATGATAAATATTTCGCGAAAAATTGCTTGTATTTAGGAGATTTTTATGCTATACTTGAAATATCTCATGATACCTTGGAGGTAAAAATACCATGGCTTTTGCCGATTTTCATACACATACCGTTTTTTCGGACGGAAAAAGCACGGTGCGCGAAATGATAGATACCGCACGCGAGGGGGGCCTGTGCGCCCTTGGTATTTCTGACCATAGCTGCACACCTTTTGACCTACGCTACTGCATGTGTGCCGAAAAGCACATGGAAAAATATGAGGAAACGGTACGCGAGGAGCAGAAAATAGCACGTGAGCAATACGGATTTCCTGTGCTGCTCGGCATTGAGTGGGACTATGGCTCCGAGATCGATCCCGCGCAATATGATTACACCATCGGCTCGGTGCACTATATCATCCGCAATGGTGAATGGTTTGCGGTCGACAGCGGTGCTGCACGCCAGCAGCGCGGCATTGACGAAATGTTTGGCGGCAACAAGCTGGATTTTGCCAAAGCCTATTTTGAAGAAGTTGTGATGCATGCCACGCACAACAAGCCAACCTTTATGGGGCATTTTGACCTGCTGACCAAGCACGGATTGATCGACGAAAGCGACCCCGCCTATCTTGCCGCCGCGCGCGAGGCGCTTGCCGAGGTCGTAAAGCACGTGCCGCTGTTTGAGATCAACATGGGGGCGATCATTCGCGGTCTTAAGACCCTGCCCTATCCCAACCCCGTGCTGCTGCCCGAGCTTTGCAGGCTCGGCGGTAGGGTGATCCTTTCCTCCGATGCACACCACGCAGAAAAGATCGCCTTTATGTTCCCCGAAATGCTAAAGCTACTGCAAAACGCGGGCTTTACCAAGATCTCGCGCCTCACGGCGTGCGGCATTGTGGAGGATGAGATCGAGCGCTTATTGTAAGCAGCTTTCGAAATGCAAAATCGCATGTGCGCCTCATCCGTTGCCTGCGGCGCCGCCTTCCCTTGAGTGCAGCATGCTTATCCCGTGTTTCCAACTCGCAGGCATGCCATATCACACCCCACGTTGCCTTATCGCCAAGCTCGGCTAAGATCATGGATTTTTCGGTAACCGTATCCATCAACGTTTCATCGTGCTTGATCTTGGTTTGAATGGGCGCGGCAATGTTGGTATCACGGTACCCGAGCGACTTCCAAAGGGCAATACCCGAGTATTTCTCCATCCGCTCAATGCTCGCCTTCAGATGCCCTCTCACGTTAAGCCCGGCAAAGAAATATTTGGGCTCCATCACGTTTAAAAGGCGCACGTATGCGGTAGGCTGCAAGAGTGCCACACGCAGGTTTGCACCCACGGCAGCGATCTTGTGGGCGGTAATACCCTTTTGCAAAATGCCCTCTGCGGCGCTTCTGCCGCCGATGTTGCCGTTCAGATCTATCAAAAACTGCTCAATATACTTGTAAGCCGCCGTGCCAAACGCCTTTTCCATCGAGGCGCGAACCTCTTTTGTGGTAAATGAGGTGTCCTTTTGCTCACCATCGGTAGAATTTCCCATCTTGACAATATCGCTTGGATGTGCTATACTGTTAATGGGAGTTCCCGCATTTCCGCTTTGGGCGTTACCTCGGGGGTTATTTGCATCGAGGGTTTGCGAGGCTCCTCTTTTATATTGACTTTCACCGATAAAGGCACTCACAATGTGGAGTGTCT
>CAZOWH010000149.1:0-5020 GCA_964583425.1 uncultured Lachnospiraceae bacterium | reverse complement strand
TCTTTCTCTGACGCTTTTTGGGTTGGTAAGTTCTGAGCATCGTTAGCACCTCCTTAAATTTAAAATCGGAAGCGTGTTTCGGGGTGATACCGAGGTATCCTTTACCGGAACGCTTTTTACAGTGACCTATTTATTATATACGCACTTTTGCCAATTGTCAAGAGTTTTTTTCGTTTTTACCAAAATTTTCGCTTTTTTGTGAAAAAAGCAACAGAACCCCGCTACGACAAAAGCGCTGCTTATTGCTATTGCACCGCAGCAAGCACAGGCGCCACGGCGGTAAAGTTGAGATCGGCAAAGATCGGGCTGTGGTCGGAGGAGAGGAAGGCATAGTCCTCCTCCAGCATCTTGATGCGTACTGTCTCATAGGTGCTTGCCGCCTGACGGTAAGCAAAGATGTGGTCAAGTGCGCTGTTATATTCGCCGCGCGGACTGCCGCCAATCTCCCAAACACCGCGCTCCTCGTTAAAGGTGGGGTAGCTGTGCATGGTGGATTTCTTCAGCTGATCCGCTACATCAACAAAGTCGTTGAGATTATCAAATGCCGTGTTGGCGCTCATGCTGTCATAGCTTTGGCGGCTCATGCGGGAGTTGTAATCGCCACCGATGTAGATCGGCAGCTGCCCCTCGAGCCCCTTTTGCGCCATAAACGAGGCGGCAGTCTTTACGGCAAACGCCTTCATGACCTCCATTTGAATGATACGCGCTCCATCGTCCATGTCGTGTCTGCCCTGCCACCAAAGATGCGTGGAGCCCGCAAAAAACACATGTCCTGTTTCCTTTACACGGAAGATTGCCCAAGTAAGCCCCTTGGAGCTATCATCATCGGGACCGGATCTATCCTGCGTCATCAGCGCCTTCATATCGGCGGAGCTGACACCCGCGGGCAACAGATAGGCATATTGCGCATCGGAAAAATCCAAGCTGTGCAGCTTCAAATGTCCGCTTTCCAGCACCTCCACGGTATCCGTGCGGTAGAAAAGCGGCGTACGGGGGCTGGATCCCCCTGTTTTCACCTCGGCGTAGCCCGCATCAAGCAATTTATAGATCCCCGCCTCGTACATGGCGGAGGAGCACTCCTGCAAGCCAAGCACATCGGGAAGATATTCGACATAAAGCTCAACCAGCTGGCTTATGCGCTGCTTCTCATCCCCCTCGGTACCGCCCCAAATGTTATTGTAAAGCAGCCTGATCTCAGCATCGTTCTCAAGCGGCGCCGTGGCACGCTCGGCACCGTTTCCCGTAAGGCTGAAGGTGCTATCCAGCAGATATTCCTCTTTTTTGCCTCCAAGCACCTGATCCTGAAAGGCAGTTCTTGCCTCCTCGTAGCCGTAAAGCGACTCGGCGGCGATCTCAAGCACGCTGCCCGCAACGCCCATTGCAAAGGAATGCGCCTCGCTCACTGTGATATGCTCGCAGATCGATGTGCCGATGCGGATCTGCCCTGTGGCGCTTCCCTCGTTTATGGCAACGATAGGCAGTGTGTAGCCCGCTTTCAAAAGCAGTATTTCTTTTAGCTGCACTGCCATGCGATACTCGGAAACAGTGCTATCCTGCGGTATTACGATCTCACATTTGTACAACGGCACACCGCCGATGCTCATATTATTGATCGCATAGCTGCCATTGTGGCGGTAATTGTTTTTGGAGCTTACCGTCAGCTTATCCGCCCCCTCGTCCTCATCCGGCAGGATCTCCTTGCGAAAATAATTCATGGCGGAGGTGGTGGCGGATGCCGAGGTACCCGCGATCAGATAGATGTCACCGTAAACGCCGATCACATAGTCCTTGCTACGCAGATCGGCAGTAGCCGCGCGGCAGACCTCCAGATCCACGTTACCGAGCACAATAGTGTTGGGCTCTACCGTGATCTCGGCGAGAAAGGAGGCAGTGGAGATAAGCTCCACCTCGGCACCAAGAGATTTCTTGATGCGAGCAGCAAATTCATTTGCCTGCTCATCGGTTATCTGCGTGGCATCATAGAGAATGCTGCATGCGCCGTCGGCAATAATCTTCAGTTTGGTCTGATTGCCGCACGCCGCCAGCATGGGAACAAGCAGCAGCACTGCCAAAACGATACAAACAATGCGTTTCATAAACAGGTTAAGCTCCTTTTTAATTGATGCGTAAAGTTTAATACATGGCTATATTATAGCAGTTGCCGTTATATTTGTCAATCAGCAAGATGCTTCCGCGCACTTGGCACTTGCTTTTTTGCTGGTAATGTGGTATAGTGTATAGGCTACAGACACCTGTTTGCATAGAAAAGAGGACGTATGAAAATTTTAGCCTTGGGCGACGTTGTGGGTGAGCGCACGTTGCCGTTTTTACAAAAAACACTTTGGGAAAAGCGCCGCGCCTTAGGCGCGGATCTTGTGATCGCAAACGGTGAAAATGTTTGTGATATTCACGGACTGTCTCAGAAGGCGGCGGAGGCACTGTTTGCGGCAGGTGTGGACTTCCTCACCTCGGGCAACCACATTTTTGACCGTCGCGACGCCCACACCTTTTTAAATGATACCCATTCCGTGATCAGACCCTGCAATTATCCCGCCGCATGCCCCGGCGAGGGGGCACGCGTGATCACCTCTGCCGAGGGGTGGCGCGTGCTGGTTATCAACGTATCGGGCTCGGTCTTTATGGATGCGCTGGGCGATCCGTTCCGTGCCGTGGAAAATGAGCTGGAGCGCGCACGCCGCACCTATGATCTCGCAGTGCTGGATATCCATGCCGAGGCAACCTCGGAAAAGCTGGCGCTTGCACGCTATTTTGACGGGCGCTTTGCGGCTATTTTTGGCACACACACACATGTGCAGACCGCCGACGAGCAAATTCTGCCGAACGGAACGGGCTATATCACCGACCTTGGTATGACGGGCCCTACCAACAGTATTCTCGGCGTTACGCCCACAGACGTGATTGAAAAGCTGCGCACGCACATGCCGCGGCGCTTTACCGTAGCGGAGGGCGAGATTGCCGCTTGCGGTGCGCTGTTTGACATTGACCCGGTAACGGGCAAGACAAGAGCCGTTTCACGTGTTAGATTTTAAAGGGAGGATAACGGTATGGAAAAAGTAAGGTTTCGCGGCGGTGCCATGCTGGCGCCGACACCCCCTGTGATGGTCTCCTGCGGTACGGCAGAGCACGCCAATATCATCACCGTTGCCTGGACGGGCATTATCAACACAATACCTCCGAAAACCTATATTTCAGTGCGCCCCTCGCGACATTCGCACGCGATCATAAAGGAGCGCGGCGAGTTTGTGTTGAACCTTACCCCCGCCTCACTGGTGCGTGCCGCCGATTATTGCGGTACATATACGGGCGCAAAGGTAGATAAATTTAAAAAATGCCACCTCACCAAGCTAACAGTTGAGGAGGTTGAGACGCCCCTGATTTCCGAGGCACCCATTTCACTTTGCTGCCGTGTGACCGACATCATGCCTCTTGGCTCACACGACATGTTTTTTGCCGATATTGTGGCGGTCTACGCCAACGAGGATCTGCTTGACGACAAGGGCAAGCTGCACATGGCAAAGGCGGGACTATGCGCCTACGCACACGGCGAGTATTTTGCGCTTGGTAAGCGCATTGGCACCTTTGGCTTTTCCGCAAAAAAGAAAAAAGGCACCCCTCACAAAAAATGAGTTACCCCCGCCTTGGCGCTGCCAAGGCGGGGTACTTTTGTATTTTGCGGGCATACTATGCTAAAAAGGCAGGTGTTTCGTATATTTTATCAATTTACAAAAACCGCGTTTTCTCCCGTTGCGGGGCTCCCCGAGAGCGGGCTTGCCGTGGGGCACATCACCGCAGAGGAGCTTGAAAAGATCGCACCAGTTCTCGGCTTTTCGAGCTCAACGGTGCGACAATGCCGCGAGGAGGTGCGCTACTTTCGCAACAGCGTTGAGGTATACGACCATTACAGCTTTGGCACGATCAAGCGTACCACGGGAGATGAGAACGGGGAGGACTGCATTGCCGTTTATATCAAGCAAGGGCTTTTTTTGGTCGTGGACATCAGGGACAGCGACGGCAGCACGCGTCGCGCATTTGAGGCGGTATTGGGGCGCTTTCCCGCCGGTGCGGTCACGCTTGAAAAGCTGGTATTTGCATTTCTTGATGCCATGATAGAGGGAGACGGTAAGTTGCTTGAGGACATGGAATTTTCTCTTTCCGAGACCGAGGAGCGCGTGCTCTGCAATCACGCAGGAGACGGCTTTATCGGTTTTTTGCTGGGAGAGCGACGGCGCCTACTGCTGCTGCGCAACTATTACGAGCAGCTGATCGACATGGGTAAAGCGTTGGAGGAAAATGAGAACGACATTTTTGCCGAGGAGGATCTGCGCTATTTCAAAATTTTCACCGACAAGGCGGAGCGTCTGGAACGCAATGTTCGTTCGCTGCGCGAGCAGGTGATGCAGCTGCGCGAGGCATATCAGTCAATGCTGGACCTGCGCCTGAATAACATTATGAAGATATTTACCGCGCTTTCCGCCATTTTTTTACCTCTCACACTGATTACGGGTTGGTACGGTATGAATTTTACGGGCATGCCCGAGCTTAACTGGCGCTACGGCTATCTTTATGTGATCGTGCTTGCTACGGTGGTTGCCATTATCTTTATCCGCCTGTTTCGCCGCAAGCATTGGATGTAGCACGCACCTTCTGCACCCGCGAAAGCAAATTGATGGAATTTTGAATTTTTTTAAAACACATCTTGCAAACGCGTGCAATATATGGTATAATATAATTCAATCTTTTGAAAGCGAGGTACCATTCTGTGCAATTTGAAAACAAAAATATTGCAAGCGAAACCGAAAAAGCCGAATTGTTGCGCGAATTGGTAGAGGAATCCGTCAGCGAGTATCAGATCCCCGGTGCGGCATTTGACAACTATCACGTAAAGCGCGGCCTGCGTGAGCCCGACGGCTCGGGCGTTATGGCAGGCGTAACCCGTGTTTGTAACGCACACGGCTATATCATCAACGAGGGTGACCGCACCCCGGTGGAGGGCGCACTT